>CAYSQP010000034.1:0-6700 GCA_964433285.1 uncultured bacterium
CTGCATATTTTCATAGATGCTAAAAGGATCATTCTCTTCGACCGCCTCTTCTATTTCTTGAAGACCATTTTCGGGCGGCAGATACTGGACGTCATGGTTTAAAACTGATTTCCATTCCCTGGGACCAAATACCACCATTTTTCTTAAGTAGTGCGTCACAATTTCAAGAAGAGGTTCAGGCAAAGGGTAGCTTTTACTTATCTCTTTTTTAACGCATCTTGGCTCAAAGAGCCAATCTGCCATGGAGATTTGAACAACCATTTTATGCCTGCCGAGTTAAGAACATCACTTTGATTTTTTCAGGAGCAAAAAATTCAGCAACCACCTCTTTGCAAATCTCTACAGAAAACTCTTTACAAGAAAAAATATCTAAATAGAGATCGCCATTTTTATCCACAAAGTGGGCTGTAATCGCACTTGTTTCAATGAGTTGAACAAGGGAAAAACCAGCTTTTTCCGGGTCATGAGTGGCAAAATGTTCGACAATGGGCTCCCCATAGGCTTTCATATCGATGGCATCCACAAGCGTCTTTGCAAAGGCAATCACATTCGCTTTACTTGTGATCTTTAAGATCTGGCAAGCTCTACAGTCTAAAATTAAATGATATCCCCAATAATCTGCTTTTTTTTCGACTTCCTTTTTACTTTGTAATGTAAACATAAGCACAGCCCTCCCTTTACTTTAAATGGTAATAGATGCGAAATTTGTGGAAAATAAAAAGGTGGGCAATGGCAAAAAAAATTAGAAATAATTATGCACAGCTGCATGAAATTGCAAAAAGAGGTTCTCTACTCTCTAGTGTCAGCATGCTCTTAGGTTGGGATCAAGAAACCTACATGCCCCATGAGGCCATTGAATTTCGCTCGCAGCAGCTAGAATATCTTGCCAGCTTAATCCATAAAGAAAAAACAGGATTAAAATTCTCCAAAACGCTTTCAAAATTGATTGATATTGAAAGCGGTAAGGTTAAAGATGAGACCCTTTCTTCACAGCAAAAGGCCGCTTTAAGAGAATGGAGAAGAGATTATCTTCAAGTGGTTAAACTTCCTCTTTCTTTTGTCAAAAAGATATCCAAAGCGACATCTATCGGATCCCATCTCTGGATGCAAGCAAAAGAAAAAAATCAGTTTTCCCATTTTTTGCCTCAACTAGAAACGATCATTGCGCTCACCCAAAAAAAAGCAGAATTGTTAGGTTACAAAGATCATCCTTATGATGCTTTAATTGATACTTATGAACCGGGGGCAACAACCTGGCAGATCGATGAGCTTTTTTCAAAACTGAAAATTGTACTGAAAGAAATTTTAAAAAAGCTGCTTGAGAAACCAGCTATAGAGGAGAGTTTTCTTTATTTAAATTATCCTGAAGAAAAGCAGCTCCACTTTGTCCATGGGCTTTTAAAAACGATGGGATTTGATAAAAGCTTTAGTCGCTTAGATCAATCGGCCCATCCGATGTGCATCGGTATGCATCCGACAGATACTCGTATGACAACGCGTATTCATCCCCATCGCATGATGGCTAATATCTTTTCTGTGATCCATGAAGGCGGCCATGGTCTTTACCAACATGGCTTGCCAAAAGATCAGTTCGGCTCCCCGCTGAGCGAACCGATCTCTTACGGAATCGATGAAAGCCAGTCCAGAATTTGGGAAACCATCATTGGCCACTGCCACCCCTTTTGGAACCATTTTTATCCCCTTCTTCAAAACGAGTTCCCTGAAAATTTGCACGCCATTTCATTAAACGACTTTTACCGCGCCATTAATAGCGTGAAAAAATCCTTCATACGAACAGATGCCGATGAAGTCACCTACAACTTACACATTATCCTCCGTTTTGAATTAGAAAAAGCACTTCTAGAAGGCACATTAAAACCCAAAGAACTTCCTGAAGCTTGGAATGCAAAAATGAGCGAATATTTAAGCGTCGTTCCTCCCACAGTTTCGGAAGGATGTCTGCAAGATATTCACTGGTCCATTGGGGCTATTGGCTATTTTCCTACTTACACTTTGGGCAACCTCTATTCAGCCCAATTTTTTGAAGCGTTTACTAAAAAGTGTCCATTTTGGGATGAAAAGATTGGAAATGGCGATTTCAAAGAACTGCGCGCTTTCCTCACTGAAAATATCCATCAATTCGGAAGACAGTATACAGCAGAAGAAATTGTGTACAAAGTGACAGGTAAACCGCTAAGTCCTCATCCATTTATCGATCACTTAGAGAAAAAATACAATGCCATTTATCAATGATTCTAACATTTTTATTTCTTCTCTTTGGAATAGATCCATTTAGCCCAGAGGCTCTTTATCGGCAGCTCAAGCATGATTATGTTTCCAGCTCTATTGAACTCAATACACGCCGGTTTTATCTTATTGGGAAAGGCGCCCAATTTTTTGCCTTTGAAAGCGAAGATAAAAACAGCGTTTTAAAACTGTTTAAAGCCCACCACTACTTACCAACAATTTCCAAGCGGCTCCATGCTTTTTTTTCTCCTTCGCATCAACGTAGAGAGCGGTGGAACAATAAGTTTTTAGAAACATGTGCCTGCTATGAGCTAGCCTTTGAAAAATTAAAAAATGAGACAGGGCTCATTGCTCTCCATTTTAATAAAACAGAAGATCAAGATCTCACAGTGACTCTTGTCGATGGCATAAAAGAATTTACTGTAGATTTAAATGAACTGCCTTTTGTTTTACAAAAAAAGGCCATTTTACTGCCTGACTACCTAAAACAGCTTTCAAGCAAAGAAGAGCAAATAAGGGCCATTGAAGCTATAAAACAGCTTTTTGCAGAGCGGACTAAGAAAAAAATTACCGATGCACGGCAATCCTTGCGCATCAATTACGGATTTATTGACGGGAAGGTTGTGCAGATTGATCCTGGCAAAATCTACCACGATGAGCAACTAGATACAAGGGCTGAAATGGAAAGGTTAAATGCACGAGTTGACCAATGGGTCAAAAAACATTTTCTTTCTCTCTAAAGAGATGGGTTTTAGTACAGCTTCTTAAGCCGATGGTTGCGACGCTTTTCAGCTTCTTTATAGCGACGTTTTTCTTCTTTAGTTTCAGGAATAACAGGCGGAACCTCTGATGGTTTTAAATGATCATTTAAAGCCACAAAGGTGAAATAGGCAGAAAAAATATGAGTGCGTTTTAATGTTTTATAATCTTCGGCGTACACTTTAAGACCAATTTCCATCGAAGTATGCCACGCTCGATTAATCGATGCTTTGAAAACAAGTGTATCCCCAGATTTAGCAGGGGCATGAAATTTGACAGAATCAAGCGCCAATGTAACGCTGACCTTTCCTGAATGGCGCTTAGCCACAACCCCGCAAATCCAATCGCCAAGCTCTAATAATCGACCCCCAAAAAGGTTGCCGTAAATATTTAGATCATTAGGGAATACAACAGCTGTTTGATCATGGATGGCAGATTGAGAAACAGGCTTTCCTGGCAGTGATCGTCCCATGAACCCTTCTATATCTCATAGACGAAATTATATACAACGGTAGAAGAGCCAAAATAAATTTTAACGTTTTGAGAATTGGAATCGTTTGCGTGCACCAGCAAGGCCATACTTTTTTCTTTCGCGCTTGCGCGGGTCACGTGTGAGATAGCCTAAATCTTTGAGCTGCTTTCTGCGCTCTGCATCTTCTTGAACAAGAGCTCGGGAAATGCCCAATCTTGCAGCAATGACTTGCCCCTGGATCCCGCCCCCTTTAACGGTCATTAAAACATCATATTTGCCCTCTGAGCCAAATTTCTCAAAAGGAGAAAGGATGATCTTTCTTTGCAGTTCTGTAGGGAAATAGTTTTCAAACTCCCTTCCATTGACTTGAATTTTGCCTTTTCCTGGTCGAAGACGCACTGAGATCACTGCAGTTTTTCTTCTTCCTGTGCCAATAAATTCTTTCATATTTTTTTCACTTTTAAATGTTTACAGGAATGGGTTTTTGCGCTTCTAGATCGTGCTGCCCACCAGCAAAGACCCGAAGTTTTTTAAATTGAGCTTCACCAAGGCGCGTTTTAGGCATCATACCTTTTACAGCATGCCAAATAATGTATTCAGGCTTGCGCGCTTTCATGGTTCGATAGGGAACCTCACGCAAACCACCGATGCCGCCTGAATAATAGCGGTACATTTTGCGTGCCTCTTTTCCACCCGTCACTTCCACTTTTTCCGCATTGATGATAATGACTCCATCGCCTGCATCCACATGCGGAGTGTAGCTTGTCTTATGCTTACCGCGTAAAATTTTTGATATTTCGCTGGCAAGTCTGCCGACTGTTTTGCCCGATGCATCTAAAAGAAACCATTGAAGATTGGCTTTTGTCTCTTCTTTTGTGAGAAGTAATGTCTTATGCTTTGGATGTTTCATTGGTCCTTAAACAAATTTATAATGGTCTAGATCATAGACCGAATCCTGCTTTTTTGCAAAGAGTTTTTCAATTGCATAAGATTTTCTCCATCGTGTACTCTATCTGCCCATGCGTCAATTAAAAACTTTTTACATCCGTACTTACGGCTGCCAAATGAATGAGCTTGACTCTGAAATCATGGTTGGAGCTCTTGAAAAGCGGGGCCTTGCTAGGGTGGAAGAGGAAGAAAATGCCGACCTTCTGCTTTTTAATACCTGCTCCATCCGCGACTTGGCGGAACGCAAAGTCATGGGAAAATTAGGCCAGTTGGGAAGATCTTCTAAACGAAAATCGATCATCGGGGTCACCGGCTGCATGGCCATGGCCAAAAAAGATTCTTTATTCCGCAAATTGCCCCATATCGATTTTATCATCGGTACAAACAATATCTCCGACCTCAATTCTGTTTTAGATGAGGTGATTGAAACAGGCCGGCAGACAATCCGTACTTCCAGCCAATTTGAAGAAAACCTTAACTATTTTGACGCTAAAAGAGATGATCCAGTCAAAGCACAGGTCTCCATTATCCGCGGCTGTGACAAATTTTGTACCTACTGCGTTGTGCCTTATACCCGCGGCCAAGAGGTCTCTCGCCCCCCTGATGATATTGAAAAAGAGTGCCGCTTGCTCGTTGATAAAGGATATAAAGAAATTACTTTGCTCGGGCAGAATGTCAATAGCTATGGCAAAGACAAACCAGAGTGGGGCCATCTTTTCCATGATTTACTTTACAGATTAGATAAGATTGCGGGTTTAGAAAGAGTCCGTTTTATGACTTCGCATCCGTGCGATATCACCTTAGCGCTAATGCAAGCGATTCGCGATCTACCTTCCCTCTGTGAATTTGTCCATTTCCCCCTGCAAGCTGGCGCAAACCGCATCTTAAGAAAAATGCACCGGATCTATACCTATGAAGAGTATCTTAGCAAAGTGGAGCTATTAAAAAAAACTGTTCCTGGCGTCTCTTTAGGGACCGATATCATTGTCGGCTTCCCCACAGAAACAGAAGAAGAGTTCCAGATGACCTATGACGCTTTCAAACAGATCCGTTTTTCCGTGGCTTTTATTTTTGCCTACAGCGCCCGCAAAGGAACACCTGCTTTTAGATGGAAAGATGATATTGCAGAAGAGATTAAGCAAGAGCGTCTTCAAAGGCTGATGGACCTATATGAACAAATTGCCAGTGAAGAGAGAGCTCAGATGATTGGGCACGAAGTAGAAGTTTTAGTTGAGCGGAAAAATCGCGACGAAACACAGCTCAAAAGCCGTACCCGTTGCTGGAAAAAGGTGATCTTCCCAGGAGATGAAAGTTTGATCGGAACGCTACAAAAGATCAAAATCAACGGGTACAATCATCAGACTCTTGTCGGAGAGCTTACTTAGGTACTTTCACTTTTGCAATGATCTTTGACATCCCTAAGCCTGCTAAAAACCAGGTGATCACAAGGTCAATGAGTCCGACAATAGTGTAGCTTGCAGGTGTGCCCCACCAATTCCATGCTGGAAGATAGGCTATAATCCCACCGACAAGACCAATAACGGCAGAAATTGTGACAAGGTCCCAGTATCTTCTTGATCTTGAATGGATTAAAAGCCAAGAAATAAAAAACGCTGCTAATACCTGGATCACAAATCCACGCATCATTGGAGTAAATTGCTTCTCATGCACATGAGCTCTATTGATCGATGCAAATACAAAGGGCATATTATCTTCCATTGTGTACTGATTTTCCATGGGATGGTAAATGTATACGCCATCTGTTGGTGCATTTTGCGCAAGTGCTGCAGAAACAGCTGCTGTATCTTGGAAATGGCTAATGGTGGCTGTATGCCATGGAATAATCACCCAGGAGATAAATCCCCACACAAATGCAATCACACCGCCGATAAGACTTGATAAAAACATCGATCTGCTCATAACACCTCACATTAAAAATATCTACTACTCATAAAAGATTTTCTAATTTGAGATCAAGCAAGATATTTCTGAACGGCCTCTCGCCGCAAATCCCACCTAGGGGCGGGTCGAGGCGGAACTTTAGTACCTCTTCTGTCCTTAGCCGTCGAAGAATCTCCTTCCTTGAGGAAGGAGTTCTTCAAATTCCTCTTCAGAGAGCACCTGAACTCCAAGTGCTTGTGCTTTTTCTAGTTTAGATCCCGCCTCTTGGCCGACTAAAACAAAATCGGTTTTTTTAGATACAGAATTGCCTATTTTGCCCCCATGCTGTTTAATCAGCTCTTCAGCCTCTGATCGTGTGTAGTCGCTTAAAGT
>CAYSQP010000035.1:0-6374 GCA_964433285.1 uncultured bacterium
ACCATCGGTTTAATAATGCCGGCCACAGCTGCAAGGTTGGCATTTTTAACGCAAAAAACGCGGGTGAGTAGCGGGGGAACTCCCATATCATCTCTAGAACCATGCCCGACAACAGCGGGTAGTTGGTTCACTGTTTTGCTGCTTGTGATGATGAAATTATTGTCTTGCTCAAGAAGATTTAAGTTATGGATGCGCAATGTTTGGATAAGCGCAGACATGATATTTTTCAGTGTGATCGGATCTTCAGAAATAATGGTTACATTGAACTGCAACTCGCTGTCTTCAAAGATAAAATTGCTGCCTGTGATTTTGCTGATAAAACGGATGTACTCGATGATGGAGACATTATTAAAATTGATGCGGTAGCGATCATTTTCCGACTGCCCAGTGCGCAGCAGTGTCCAATGTTTTGCATCCTCTTTGGAAGCGATTAAATTGTCCTCAGGTCCTAGTAGCTCTTGTTGCTCATCAGCAGCATGCCCAGTGCCAATGTACAAGCAAGAGAGACACACCAGACAAGAGAAAAATCCGCTTCGTTTCCAAAAAATTTCTTTCATAAGAAGATGAATAGCGATCCTATTATGTGTCGATAAAAAGTTATTCGATTCTGGATTTTCCCAAAAGGAAAATAATGGGTTTAAGATATTCTAGAGAGCATCATGAGGACCTCAGGATGCTTTTGGTCGAAAGCAGAGTTTTGGGCCATTTTTTTTAAGATGGCTTCGGCTCCACGCGCAGGGGAAAGTAGAAGGCTCTCTGCAGCAGCGCTCACAAGCTCTGCTTCAAATTCAGTTGTTGCCTCTGTTTCCAGCGAATGAAAAATAAGCACATCGCCATCATTCCAGTTATCTCCAGCGGCAGAAAAGTCAGCGCTTAAATCGATGCCAAGAAGTGGATTTTCTGTACGCAATTTACGCACTGTATTACTGCCTTCAGGGATATGGAGAAGGGGACCTAACCCACAAGAAATAAATGAAAGAGTGTCATGGAAAGGATCGAGCATGAGAAGTCCTAAATGGAACTTTTCTCCCATCTGATCAAGACAGATTAAACGGTTCAATTGTTGTACAAATTTGACGCTCTGAAACAGTTTTTTTGCATCTGTCAAATACTCATCAGTCAACACTTTGACTAAGCCGCGTAAGTTGGCAAGCGCAAGGGCTGAATGAATCCCTGTAGACTGACTTTTTGCAATCAGAATCCCAAAGAGATTATTGGGAAACTTTAAAAAGTCATAGTAAATTCCAACTTCACCCAAGACGCGATGCTTCGCAAGGCCAATTTCTGCGCGCGTCCAAGAGGGGATTTCCTGCGGCATCAAATGATTTCCCGCTCTTTGGATTGTCTCTAAAAACTCTTTGACCTGATCGCTCCCTGTCTGCTCTTTTTCAATATCAGGAGATTTTAAATAGTGGGAAATATCGGTGATAAAATCGACAATGTCACGGTAACGCTCTTTCACTGATACAGCGAGTGCTTTGCCGACAATTTTTTGTAAATTGGGAGGAAGCAGGGATAGATTAATCACTCCATAACTAAGCTTTCCCAAAATGAGTTCATAGGCAATGACCCCTAAAGAAAAAATATCTGATGCAAAAGTGACATTCATCGGATCTTCTTTCTGCTCGGGACTCATGTAACTTGGTGTCCCCATGATCTTTTTTCCCGCTGTCTTTTTTGATTCAAAATTTTCATGGAGCTGCGCAATGCCAAAATCGATCACTTTCACTTCTCCATCTTCTGCGATCAGAATATTTTCCGGTTTTAAATCGCGATGAATCACACCATGGGAATGGAGATGGCAAAGTGCATAGGCGACTTGCAAAATAATCTCCAGCGAGCGCTTCAGTGAAAAGGATTGCTGCATCAGAAACTGGCTAAGTGACACGCCCCGGATAAATTCCATGGCGATATAAAGACCGCCTGCCCACTGTCCTTGGCCATAAAGTTTAACAATATTGGGATGATCGGTTAAGCCAATGATTTTCGACTCCCATAGGAAATGGTCCATCATCTCAGGATGGGTCACATAGTCGGGTGAGAGCACCTTGATGACAAGCGGTTTTTTTGTCTCTGGATGGATGCCTAAGTAAAGAAGACTCATGCCTCCTTTGTTAAGAAGTGTTTCTATTTTGTAGGGACCGATCTTTTCGGGGAGGGCAAGATTTGTTTCTTTGTCAATAAAGGTGGGGAGTGTATTTTGCTTATAAAACTCTTCCATTTTAATCCATGTGCAAAATGCGCACGCCTAAAACTTCTCCAAGTTTCAACAATTCTCCGCTAGCGACCTTTTTTCCTTTGATTGTTAAATCAACTCCCTGCTCTGGTTTTATCAAAAGCTCAAGCACATTGCCATGTTTGAGTTGCAAAAGCTTTTCAACACTGATTACGGCTCTTCCCGCTTCCACAGAAAGGGACATCAGCGGCTCTTTTTCTTCCGCTTGAGAAAGAGCATGATCCAGAATTTTTACCTCTTCTTCTTTAATTTTGACTTGGAAAAGAGGAATTGTGTTCAAAGTCAAAGAGCCACTGCCTTTATTTGACACAGGATCGAACATGCATCTATCAAGAACAATAAAATCTCCATTTTGTGCCTTTTCCCACTGCTCTTCTTCTAAAATAGTGGTTCCGATTTCGATACAAACAGTCACCTCGGTTTGCTTTGCCATCTCCTCTGTCAATACAGAATGTTTGGTATGCTTAAAATAATCTAAAAAAACTTCATGGAGCTCTTTAGGGCAGATAAGCCGTGCCCATAGCTTTAAACTATTGATTGCAATAGAGAGATCAATGCAATAAGCGCCTTCTTTGGGTAAAGAAGAATATTCAGTCAATTTACAAGAGAGATCACCAAAAGGATGCAATGTGTCTAAGACTTGAAGCGCTCTTAAGATCACAAATGTATAAAATCCTTCTTTCAAGGCGCGATCGGAAAAGCCTTTGAAAGAATGGTCTTTAGTTAAAAGATAACTACTCAATTTTGCCATATCTTCATGGGGCATGACAAAATAGCCTGTCCCCGAAAGAGGAGTAAGGATAAAGCTAGTCACAAAAGGATGATCGCCCATGCCAGAGAGCAGTTTCTCTTTTTCTTGCCACTCTGCTTGCTGTGCGGAAAGTTTGAAATTTTTGACTTGAAAAAGGGAAGAGAGTTGTGCTCCCGCCTCTTTCCATGGAAAAGGGGGAAAGCCTGCCCACATTGGAATGATCTTGGCCTGCTGCAGAGTATCTTCAACTTTTCTAATCCACGGATCAATAACTTGGGTCATGGATGGCGGCCTTTCTCTTTTTCTATAGGAGGGATGATCTTCCCTTTTTGCTTTTTTTGATCTGAAAAATGGGCATCGATGCGATTGACCTCAAAGCCAAAATTGCCATTTTGAAAAGCGGCCATCAGTTCAGAAGCGCTCATCTGGAAAACTTTGAGTGCCTCAGGGGAGGCAGAAAACTCAATATTATAAATTTTAGGGGCTGTGCTGTATTCTGTAATTGTGATTTTTGCACCGTAAAACAGTGATTTTGAAAATTCAGGTGCGTCAAGCACAATGCTGGTTTGCTCGATGCCGGAATCTTTACAATGCACCATACAGCCGACCATCTCTTTGAAAAGCTCTGCGATTTGCACAGCATGCGATGAAAACGAGGTAACGGCTGGCAAATTAAAGGGAAGTGTATTGATGATAGGGGCGACCTCTAGCCCTTTTTGGCTATTTAAAGCATTTTGCAACAATTTCTGGACCGCCTCTTGAATTTCTTCTGAAGGAAATTTCTTTTTTTCTTCTTTTTTCATTGGAAATGGAGATTTTGGTTCAGATTTTAATCTTTCTCTATTATGCATCTTATGAATCTCTGCTTTTAAAGCCATTGAAATGTCTGATTGCATTTATTTACTCTTTTTAGTTTTTGTTACTTTGCCTTTTTTCTCTTCTTTTTTTGCTGGAAGCTGCCGCCACTCCAGCCGATTCACTTTGAAATTATATTGGCCAGCTTGAAAAGCTGCTACTAATTCATTGTAATTGGATTGTATTTGGCCCACTGCTTGCGGGGGAACCAAGATCTCAATATTAAAATTTTTGGGAGCGGTGCTAAACTCTCTGATGATGATCTGAGTGCCATAAAAAGGAGAAGCTTGAAATTGCTCGGAGGTTAAATTGACAGTTGTTTCTGTAATGCCAGAATCTGTCATCACTGTCATCACACCGACCATACGATCAAAAAGTTCCCACATTTGGGGAAATTTGGCAAAAGGGGCAAAAGCTGCTGAAAAGGGGGCAGGTATTTCATAGCCAGTAGGCATGATCTCTTTGGGAATCTCAGAAACAGGAAGGGCCGCTTCTACTTTTTTCTCTTCGCTTTCTTCTTTGATACGCTCCCAGCTCCCTAGAGGAAGCTGCGGCTGCATAGGAGCACCAACTTCCATTTCTTCTGCAATCTCTTCTTCTTTTTGAGGTGGCAAGCTAGCTAATTTTTCAGGAAACAGTTCCCGTTTTTCAGGAAAAGCAGTCTCTTTTCTTATTTCCGGAGCAGTCGGTTTTGCTGGTTTTTTTATTTGAGGCGGTTTTTGCAATTTATCTAATTCTTTTTTCTTTGCTTTTTTAGTTTTTTCCTTTTGAGTAGCCATTGTAGGCTCTTCTGCAACAGCGGGTGTATAGCCTTCAGGAGGCAAGGAAGGAGGTGGAGGGGCTGTCTCTTCTTCACTGGGAGCTGCAGAGGGTGCAGAGGGGGCTGTTTCTGCCAAATTAGAAGTATCGATTTTAAAGGTTTCTTCCGCTTCAGGGGTAGTCGGTGCCTGCGGTTGTTGCAAAAAGCTTTGCGCCATTGCAGAGGCTTCTGCTTCAACTTCTTGTTTGCTTTTGCGCTTGCGCTGCTCTTCTGGGTCTGTTTCGCGCACCTTTCCAACACGCATCATCTCTTTAAAGGCTGCAGAATCTACTGTTTTTTTATCTTTTTTTGCATCTGGACTTTCTGGTCCTTCTTTAGGACCAATTCCACTTGCCATTAACTTTTCCTTTTATGTTTTTTAGCGATAAATCTAGATGTCCCTATTTCGTCTGCTTCTAAAGACTCTTTGTATTCCATTTCTGCTGCTTTTTCTTTTTTCCATTCTTTTTCATGCTCTTTGAGTTTTTCTACATCTTGCAACTTTTTGACATAATTTGCCCGTGCAATCTCCACTTCTTGCTCTGCAGCCTCAACCTTTTTTTTCTGCTCTTTTACTTTCATTTCCTGTTTTTTGAGCTCTTCTTGGACCTCTTTTAAATAGAGCTTCATCTGTTGGATTTTAGTTGTTTTTTCTCCTGTATCAAGAGCTTCTCGCAGCTGTGTGAGTTTGTCCTCTTTGTGTTGCTTGACTTTGTCTCTTTCTTTTTCGATCTGTCTTAGTTTTTCTTCTTCTTTAGCAAGCAGCGCTTTTTTCTCGCGCAGCACTTTTTCTGCTTCGTCAAGCTTTTTCTTTTTGATAAACTGAAGTTGTTCGAGGGGGTATTTTTCTTTCTCTTCCATTAGCGGAATATAGCACGCAGCTGCTGCATGGTCTCTTCAAAAGAGCATTTTTCTTCGACCTGCTGTCTTAAGAAGCGGTTGACCTTATCAATATATTTGATCGCAAAATCGGCCATTTTATCCGATCCAGGCTTGTATTCCCCAATGCGGATCAAAAGTTCATTTTTCTTATAGTGGGAAAGCACCTCTCGCACCTTTCCAATGAGCTGAAGATGCTCTTCATTGACAATGAGCGAAAGCACGCGGCTGATCGAAGCTAGAATATCAATGGCAGGATAATGGTATTGGCGCGCTAGCTCACTAGAAAGAATGATATGGCCATCCAAAATCGATTTACTCTCATCGGAGATCGGCTCATTGATATCATCGCCTGCGACTAAAATGGTGTAAAAAGCGGTCATCCAGCCTTTATCGGAGTTTCCTGATCGCTCCATAAGGCGAGGAAGAGTGGCAAATACAGAAGGGGTAAAACCAGCTCTTGCAGGAGGCTCTCCAGCGGCCAGGCCTATTTCCCTAAGCGCCCGTGCAAAACGGGTGATAGAGTCCATCATCAAAATAACCGTTTTGCCTTGATCTCTAAAATATTCAGCAATGGCCGTTCCAACATAAGCCGCATTAAGCCTTAGCTGAGCGGCCTGGTCTGAGGTTGAAACAATGATAACAGACCGTTTCATCCCTTCAGGGCCTAAATCATTGATTAAAAACTCTCGGACTTCGCGGCCCCTTTCTCCAATTAAGGAGATCACATTCACGTCGGCCTGCGCATTACGCGCAATCATTCCAAGCAGCGTCGATTTCCCAACTCCTGCACCAGAGAAAATCCCCATGCGTTGGCCTTTGCCAGTGGTTAGAACACCATCAATGGCACGAAC
>CAYSQP010000036.1:0-6310 GCA_964433285.1 uncultured bacterium
TCGATTGTGATTGGCATCCGAAGCGTTGGTGTTGTTCTGATGTCTGCGATGCTGATTAGTCCAGTTGTTGCTGCTCGCCAGTTTACACACTCGCTTAAAACATTATTTGTCTACTCTGCACTTTTTGGAATGGGGGCAGGATTTGTAGGCAACTACCTCTCTTTAGAATTGTCCATTTCGCAATTAAAATTTTCAGTGCCGACCGGTCCTATGATTGTGCTGACCTCCAGCTTTTTTTGCTTGATCGCTATTCTCTTTGCTCCAAGGGGGCTTATCAGTCGTGTATGGCGTAATATGAAATTTAAGCAGCGCTGCCTGCAGGAAAATCTCCTTAAAATGATGTGGAAAGAGGGAAAGGGAGCTATTTTTGATCGAAAAACGTTAGCGCAAAAACAGCGCTCCTACTTACGGTGGCTTTTATGGAAATTGCAACACCAAAATTTTATCCAATCTATTGGGAAAGGTAGCTATCAACTCACGGCTGCTGGAATAGCCAAAGGCGCCCATATTGTCCGTTTGCATCGACTGTGGGAAGCCTACTTAGTTTATATGGGACAAGGCAGAGAAAAAGTACATAGCAGCGCAGAAGAGATGGAGCATATTTTAACTCCTGATATGGAAAAAGAACTCACTGAACTTTTACATCATCCAAAAAAAGATCCACACCATCAGCCGATTCCGGAGGCCTCACCATGATCAATCCCTATTGGGGCGCCGATTTTTTTCAATTTTTATCGCTCTTTTTTACCCGTCTTTTTCAATTTGCAACAGGGAAGCTCCCTTTTCAAGAAATGGCATCTGATGAAGTGCAGATCTTTGCGCTTGCTTTGATTACCATTTCATCGACTGTCGTTGGCATTTTTTTAGTGTTAAAAAAAATGACGATGCTTGCCAATTCACTCTCGCACACTATTTTGCTTGGCATTGTGGCAACGGTTCTTTTAATTACAGGAAAAGCTGGATTAGGCGCAGAACTTTTTATCGATTTTAAAATTCTTTTTATCGCAGCGCTTACAACTGCACTTCTCACATCGTTGATTACAGGCTGGCTTATCCATCATATCAAGTTGCAAGAAGATGCCAGCATTGGGCTTGTTTTCACGACACTTTTTGCTTTAGGCATCGTGCTTGTCACTTTGTATACGCGTAATATGCATATTGGGCTCGAGACTGTTATGGGTAACGTGGATGCGCTTCATAGAGATGATTTAAAATTGGTCTTTGTAGTGATGCTGATTAATTTAACTACATTTATCCTCTTTTTCAAAGAATTTAAAATGGTTTCTTTTGATTCCACACTTGCCCAATCTTTAGGCGTTTCACCCGCATTTTTTAGCTATTTGCTTATGGTACTTACAGCCTTTGCGGCAGTCGGTGCTTTCCGTGCCGTTGGGGTGCTTCTTTTTCTAGCGCTTCTTGTGGGTCCTGTTTTAACTGCGCGGCTGCTCACAGGACGGCTTAGTGTGTTAATTGGTGGGGCGTTAGGAATAGGAGTTTTGAGTGCCCTTTTTGGGGTGGCGCTTTCCCGCCATTTTATCTCAGTGTATCAAGTTCCACTTTCAACCTCCGGTCTTGTTGTGACTCTAATAGGCCTTTTTTTTGTTTTAGCCCTGCTTTTAAAAATTAGAAAAATTAGATGCAACCACAGAGGCACAGAGACACAGAGTTAAGAAAGAGTTTTTATTTTTTTCGCGAGGATACGAAAAAAATAGAACTTATGCCCTTATCAGGGCAATAGGTTCTTCTCTTTTGCAAATCTTTTTTTCTTCATTGCCACAAAGTGGCAGAGCTTCATTTTTTTCGGGTTCGCTGCCCCGAAAAAAATAAACTAATTCCTCTCTCTTAACTCTGTGTCTCTAAAGCCTCTGTGGTTGCATCTCTCTACCCCAACTCTTCTATGTTTGACTTTTAGAGGGGCTAGAGGTAAATTGATCCAATTATGACTGTAAAAAAAAGAATTTCTATTTTAGGTAGTTCCGGTTCGATCGGATCAAATGCACTTAAAATCGTGCGCCATTTAAAAGATGAATTTGAAGTGGTGGCGCTGGCTGCAAAATCCAATATCGATCTTTTGGAAGTGCAAGCCAAAGAATTTCTTCCTCAAATCATTGGAGTTTTGGACAAAGAAAAGGCACATGAGCTTAAAAAAAGGCTTCCTCACTTCCATATCGTAGGCGGAGAAGAAGGGGTGTTAGAATGTGCTGCTTGGGATAATGCCGATTTTGTCCTCTCCGGCATCTCCGGATTTTCCGGCATTAAGCCGACGCTGGCTGCGATCGAAAAAGGAAAACAGATTGGCCTGGCCAATAAAGAGGCCTTAGTCTCTGCAGGGAATTTAGTGATCTCTCTTGCAAAACAAAAAAAGGCACACATTATTCCTGTCGATAGTGAGCAGAGCGGGGTATTCCAGTGTTTGAAAGGGGAATCATCCAAAGATGTGCATCGCCTTGTTCTTACAGCCTCGGGAGGCCCTTTTTTTCATGCCAATATGAGCGAGCTTTCCGGCATTACAGTTGACAAAGCTCTTTGTCATCCGAATTATCGCATGGGGTCGAAAGTGACGATTGACTCATCGACTTTGATGAATAAGGGCCTTGAGATGATCGAGTCCCATTTTCTTTTTGATATCCCTACAAATCAGATTAAAGTGGTTGTCCATCCGCAGCAAATTATCCATAGCTTTGTAGAATTTGAAGATGGCTGCATTATGGCGCAGCTTTCAGAACCAAACATGTTGTTTCCCATTCAATTTGCTATGACCTATCCAGAGCGGAAGAAAAGCCCGCTGCCTCCTTTTGATTTCACGAAGCATTCTCTTCATTTTTATCAGGTGGATTTGCAAAAGTTTCCCTGTTTAGATCTTGCTTATAGTGCCATTCAAGAGGGAGGAAGCCTGCCTTGTTACATGAATGCAGCCAATGAAATTTTAGTGGAACGCTTTTTGCGCCAAGAGATCCACTGGTTAGATATTTCTAGAAAATTGGAAAAACTGATGCAGAAACATAGCGTACAAAAACAGCTGAATATTGATTTTTTATGTTCTATTGATGCAGAAGCTCGAAAGGAAGCTTTGATTATTTAAGATGCTACTACAAAACCTACTCTATGTTATTTTAGCACTCTTTGGGATCGGTTTTTTGATCTTTATCCATGAACTGGGCCATTATTTCATGGCGCGGAGAGTAGGGATCACGGTCGAAGTTTTTGCCATCGGTTTTGGAAAAGCAATTTATGAGTGGGAGCATAAAGGAGTCAAATGGAAGATCGGTTATCTTCCCTTTGGCGGCTATGTAAAAATGGCGGGGACTGAAAAAAAAGGGTCGTTGGAGCTGCATCAAATTCCGGGTGGATTTTTTTCAAAAAAACCGTGGGACCGGATCAAAGTAGCTGCTATTGGGCCGCTTGTGAATATCGCCTTTGCTTTTTTGGCATTTGCTCTTTTGTGGGCCCTTGGCGGTAGAAAAAAAGATTTTTCAGATTTTACCCACTATGTAGGCTGGATTGATCCAGACTCAACACTCTATACAACAGCTCAAGTACGACCAGGGGATGAGATCTGTTCTGTCAATGGGAAGTCTTTTAAAGGGTTTAATGATCTTATTTATGCTGTTCTATTAGACAAACAAAATCCCCATATCACAGGCAGGCTTGTCGATTATGCGCAGGGGACTAAAACTGCTTTTGAATACACATTTTCTAATGAAAACCAGTTGCGCGGGATTGAAAGAGCAAGAAATACACTTTCCCATTTTGGACCAGCTGGCTATCTGATTTATGACAAAATGCCCAGTGGCAAGCCCAATCCGCTCCTTGAAGGTTCGCCGATGCAAAATAGCGGTATCCAGTATCAAGACCGTATCGTCTGGGTCGATGGACAGCTGATTTTTTCTAGTGAACAGCTGATGAAAGTATTGAATGAACCCAGGGCACTACTGACCGTTGAACGTGGCAATGAGCGCTTTTTAACACGAGTGCCGCGCCTTAAAGTATCTGATTTAAAACTGAGTCGAGAAGAGATCGGTGAACTTAACGATTGGCAATATGAGGCTAAAATTGAAAGTAAAGTCAACGATCTTTATTTTATCCCTTACAATTTAAATTCTCAAACCAGTGTTGAAACTGCAGTCGGCTATATCAATGAGTCATCGACAGTCCAAAATCAGTTTGAACCATCTATCCGATCTGCGATGGAAATCCCGCTGCAACCAGGAGATAAAATCGTTGCAGTCGATGGCGCTCCTATTGCCAACGCTTATGAACTACTTGAGAAATTGCAAAAGCATGAGGTCCAAATCATTGTCGGAAAGATAGCAGCAACCTCTCCTGATTCTTGGAAAGAGGCAGACCGCTATTTTACCGATTTTTCAATGGAAGAGCTCAAAACAATTGTCCATTCCATTGGCGGCCAGCAGCTAGTGCATGAAGCGGGAAATTTACGCCTTTTAAATCCCGTCACTCCTATTTGCTTAAGCGATTTTCCCCTTCCAAAAGAGAAAAAGCTGCAGCGCCAGATGAAGCTAGAAGATCAGAAAAAAGCGATAGAAGCCATTGCTGATTCCAAACAAAAAGAGGCTGCCCTGCAAAATTTAGAGTTATGCCAAAAAAGACTGATGTTGGGAATTACACTCCAGGATAAGCAGGTCAATTACAATCCATTACCGACCACCCTATTTTCTAATGTATTTCAAGAGACTTATCGCACGCTTTTTGCGCTGATTTCAGGCCAGCTAAGCCCCAAAATGATTTCGGGGCCGGTAGGCATTGTACAAGTGATTCATCATGGGTGGGCAGCAGGGGCGCACGAGGCGCTCTACTGGCTGGCGCTGATTAGTTTGAACTTAGGCCTGCTCAATCTATTGCCAATACCAGTGCTTGACGGCGGCTATATCGTATTTGCGCTCACAGAAATTGTGACAAAAAAACCGATCAAATCCAAGACAATGGAGCGACTGATTATTCCATTTACAATCGCCATTGTCCTGCTATTTATTTTCTTAACCTACAACGATATCAGCAGATTGTTAGGTAGGCTTTTTTAGTCCTTTAAAACAGCTAGCTGTCTTTCTTTAAGTTCTAAGGCCTCTTTTTCAACCCCTTTAATGCCAGTAGAGAGTTGATCAATGCCTTTTTGAATTGATTTAAGCGCAATCATATTAGCAGTATGAAGTCTTTGTTCGAAATTTTTGCATGTCTTTTCAATGGCCTTCTGCAGTTTATCTCCCGGCTTAGATATTTTACTTTTTAATGCATTTACTTTATCGATTACAGCCGCCATCTGCATTCTATCATTAGCCGCTTCTTGACCTGCAAATTCTTGTGTTAATTCACTTAATTGTTTGTATTCAATTCTATTCATATTTAAATCCTTTATTATGATAATTATTGCATTAATAATTATATTTTAAATTTGATTTAAAATCAAAACATTATAATCAATTGAATTTAAATCACTTAAAGTTATATATAGAAATCTATGGACCCAGAAGCGCTAAAAGAACAGGCCAAGTATGACCTTATCTGGTCCCAGTGCCCCTCTTATCGGGATTGCAGTCCGGGGGAGATGTTTGCCTCCTTTTTCTTGAAGCATTTTCAAGTGCGCGCAGAGCAGACGATCATCGATTTTGGATGTGGCACAGGCAGGGCTTGCCATGCTTTTTTAGCCCACAATCTTAATATTATTCTTGTTGATTTTTCTCCTCATGCTTTAGATGAACAGATTCGTCATTTAATGGCTCTTTGCCCTGATCGGCTAACCTTTATTCAAGCCTGCCTCTGGCAGCTTCCTAAAAGTCTTCGGAGGGCAGATTGGATCTATTGCTGTGATGTGCTTGAACATATCCCTGAAAACCGCATTGATCAAGTGTTGCAGGGGATGGCGCACAAGATGCAAAAAGGAGGGTATTTAAGCATCTGTTTGCAAGAGGATCTTGCGGGGAAGCATTTTGGTTTTCCTCTCCATCTTACAGTAAAAGACAAAGAGTGGTGGCTTGCAAAACTTTCCCACCATTTCACAATTGCCAAAACATCTTCGGTCCAAGAAGGACTCTACCTCAATGTTTGTATCGAAAATGCAAAATGCAACCACAGAGACACAGAGACAAATTGCATAATTATTTAAAATCGGGCTTAAGCCCGATTTTAAAGAAAAAAGCAAAGAAGAAAAAAGGCGGGAATAGACAGTCGGGGGCAAGCTTCGCGCCCCCACTGCTTCAGCTATCCAAAGAGCCCCCGGCTCTTTGTCAAGTCTTCCGCAGCCCCTTTGAGCTATTCTGGCTTCGCCAAATCGATTCTCTCGCCTCGGGCCGTACCT
>CAYSQP010000037.1:0-6195 GCA_964433285.1 uncultured bacterium
TTTTCTTTTAAATATTTAAACAGTTAAGGGACTTTTACTAGTTTTTCTTTTATCTGAAGCCGATTTTTCTTTAGTGGCAGCGCTTCTTCTATCATTTCTTTGAGTTCAAGGGCAGGATTTTGCTCAACTTGCAATTTCAGCCATTGGGATAACTCCTGCAGGGGCATTTGCAACACTTCGAGAGCTTGGCGCAAAGCAAGCGAGAAAACCTGCTTCTGGCTTTGTAAAATATTTATTTTATTTTCCATTAACTTCTTCATGCCTCGATGAGAATTATTTTGCAACGAATGCAAAATTAAAATTTTTTTTGTACTTGATTCCAGCTCCATTGTTATTTATGATCTTTTTAAATTTTTCTTATCTTTTTTAAAAAGACCCCTTCATGGGGTCCCTTAACATAAGGAGAAAATCTATGAGTTTTTTAGGAATATTCGGGAGAAGTACATCAGCTGCCATCCCACCCTCAAATGCAGCCACAGCTCAAGTACCACCAGTTGGTGCCTCTGGTGTAGGTGCAACACCTTCAACGATCGCAACAGGCGGAGCTGATGGTGCTAAAAAGGGAACTTTTGAGAAAGTAAAAGCTGTTTTTCAAGCAACATTTCAATTCATTATGTCTCTTCCAAAACGCATCGCAACTAAAACCAAAGAATTGTTTAATCGTTTTGTTGCCTTTGTTAAACGAGATCCATCAGCTACTAATGGCACTTATGTGCATATACCACCTAGTTCACAGACAGCGAAAAAATAGCGATTTTTCTGAAAAATGCCTTGAGTTTTTTAGCTCAAGGTGTTTTTCTACTGTTCCATGAAAAAAGCCGCAGTGTTTAGTTGCAAGGGTTTAGGCGATGGGCTGCTTGCCCTTGTTCTTTCTTATAATTTGAACCAAAACGGCTTTTCGGCGTGCACATTTCACAATTCGCTTTCAGAATTGCAAGCTTGGTTTCCTGGACTCTCTTTACAGCCTTTTCCAGAAAAGCTACCACTAGACTTTGACCGCTACTTTATCATCTACGAAAATTCGCCCTGGATGCTCTCTATTTTAAAAGAATGTGAGAGCCGTTTTCCTGACAAAACAATAATTCTTAATCCGATTGCCACACCCAATTGCGACTATCCTTATTGGGAACAGGGCCGCTTTAATGGCAGGCTGCCCTTTGCTGAAAACCTCTTTCTTTTTTGCAAAAATCAGCTTGGTTTTTCTAGTGCTACAAAAAAAAATGGAATCCAAGCACCGGCTTCAGTTTCTTGCAGGAAATATCTTTCTAGAGTCGTGATCCACCCCACAAGTTCTAGGCAGGGCAAAAATTGGTCTAAAGAGAAATATATTCAGCTAGGCAAGCGGCTAAAAGAAAAGGGGTTTGATCCGGTATTTATTCTTGGGGAAAATGAAAAAGAGAGTTGGGAGAGCGAAAATAGCAAAACATTTGCCTCTCTTTCTGATTTGGCCCATTTTGTGGCTGAATCGGGATATATGATTGGAAATGATTCTGGGATTGGACATTTAGCTTCATGTCTTGGCTTGCCAACACTTACGATTTGCCGCAGTAAAATGGCAGCCGATTTTTGGCGGCCTGCTTGGTCAAAGGGCGAGATTGTGACGGCGCCGCACTGGATTCCTAATTTAAAAGGATTTAGGCTGCGTGATCAGCACTGGCAGCACTTTGTGCTCTTGCGCACGGTGCTTAAAAAATTTGAAGCGTTAATAGGGTTGAAAGCTTAAAACTTTGACAAATTCTCTGGGGATTTCTGAAAGAAAGCGGCTAGGGCGCATCATGCGCATATTTCCCCAAAGCAGCCGGCTGCTTGCAGAGGATAGGTAGAGGAATTCTTTGGCGCGCGTCATGCCCACATAGCATAGCCGGCGCTCTTCTTCTAAAGCATCAAACTTCCCCAAAGAGTTCATATGGGGCAGAAGTTCCTCTTCTAAGCCAACAATAAAGACCAAGGCAAATTCTAATCCTTTTCCATGGTGCAGTGTCATGAGCCGTACGGAATCTTGGTAAGGATTTTTTCTATCTTGATTTGTTTTTAAGGCAAGCTCCTGCAAGAAAGTGACAAGGGCCGCATCATCCATCTCCTCTTCCCATTCAAACCCTTTAGAAACAAGTTCTTGGATATTTTCCCGTCTTTCTTGGTAAGTTTCAGGGTCCTCTTTAAGAAAATCTAAATAAAGAGTTCTCTCAATGGTTTGAGTGATAATTTCACTGATAGGAAGAGGTCCATTTTTTAGACTCAAAAGAATCTGCATGTACTGCTTTAAGCCTGCAAACTGCTTTTCCGATAATTTAAAAGGGATTTTCTTTTCAATAATGGCCTGGCACAGAGTAAAAATATCTCCTCCTTGCTGATCTAATAGTTGTCTTAATTTAGCCAGGGTAGATTCGCCAAAGCCTCTTCTAGGAATATTGATTGTGCGGGCAAAAGAGAGAAAATCGGGTTTATCAAGCTGCATCCGCAAAAAAGCTAAAATATCTTTGATTTCACGGCGCATATAAAAAGATAGGCCGCCAATGATGGTATAGGGAATATTTTTTCGGATTAGACCATCTTCAATAATACGAGATTGGGAGTGAGTGCGGTAAAAAATCACAGTTTCACTTAAAGGAATGCAATGTTGTTTTATTTTTTCGATCACAAAAGCGATCTCATCATGCTCATTATCGCAGAGGTAAAGACCAATTTTTTCTCCTTCTCCTCGATTACTCCACAACGTTTTTTCACGGCGACTTTCATTGTGTTGGATAAGTGCGTTAGCCCCTTTTAAAATGGTGTTTTTACTGCGGTAATTCTCCTCCAAAGTAAGTAGTTTAGCGCCAGGAAAATCCTTTTCAAAGTTGAGGATATTTTGGATATTAGCGCCACGCCAAGAGTAGATCGATTGATCAGGATCGCCGACCGCAAACACATTTTGATGTTGAGCTGCTAAATATTTCACCAAGCTATATTGCGCATGATTGGTGTCTTGATATTCATCGATCAGGATAAAGGACCATTTTTTCTGATAGCTCTCTAAAATAGAGGGAAATTCCTTAAAAAGTTTCACCGTCAGAAAAAGAAGATCGTCAAAATCAACAGCGTTATACTTTTTTAATTTTTCCTGATAAAGGCGGTAGACAGAACCGAGTAGTGGATCTTCTTTTTCGAGCTCTTCAGGGTTTTGCAGCTGATTTTTTGCAGATGATATCCCAATGCGGACCGTTTTAAGGAGCCCTTTTTCATCTTTTAAAGAGACTTCTTGGATACATTCTTTGAGAGTTTTTTCGCTGTCATCTTCATCAAAAATAATAAAATCAGAAAAGTAGCCGAGTTCGCTAATCGATTCACGTAAGATTTGGGCACCAAGGGAGTGGAATGTGACCGTCATCACGTAGGCATGAGATAGAGATTGAACCCGTTTTTGCATCTCTTCGGCGGCTTTATTGGTAAAGGTAACGGCCAAAATTTCAGCTGCGGGTACCCCCAGTTGCAACAGATGAGAAATGCGATGGGTCACAACGCGCGTTTTTCCCGAGCCTGCGCCTGCAATAATCAGTAAAGGCCCTTCGGTATGAGTTACAGCTTCAAGCTGCTTTGGATTTAATTTGGTATGCAAGTTCATGACTACTATTATATCGCAAAATTAAGTAAGAAAACATTCGATTTTTTCTTTTAAAGAACAGGCTCTCTGTGCTCGCCTTCTCTTGGGCCAAGATTGCCGTAACGATGATAATCAATACTAATGGCTTTTTCTGCTAAAAAATTCAGCAATTCAAAGCGGCCGCTAGCAAGCACTGGAACTGTAGATACATAACAACCTGCATGGGCGGCTGCTTCCCGAATATGATTTGACGGTTTAGAAATAAAACGTATCCGCTTACAGCTTCCATTTTTTATTTTCACAATCAGTTTTGCCTCATCTTCTTCAATAAAAGTAAAAGTAGGCATGATTGTCTTCCAGTGGGAGCCAATTGTGACAGGGCATTCCTTGGCAGAGTAACTTACAGTCAGTTTGACATGACTACAGAGCGCTGCTGCCAAAGTGCGGAAAAGATCAAGAGGCGCATCCTCTTTTTGGATGCGAAATGTCATATGGGTCTGCGGCACATAACGCAAAAAATTATCTTGGCCTACTACTTTTGAAGGGTCATGGTCATGGGAAAATTTATTTGCCCAATAGGCATAATTGGAGATACTGGCATACCATACCCCAAGTTCTTCAGCAGAAAGGGGAAGTTTTTGGATCAGTGAGGTAAGCTCATTGACACTGTCACAAACAGAATGTTTTTCTTGAGGCAGTTGCACTTGAGTGGCGCGCATAAATTCTGACACATAATTAGGTCCGCCTGCTTTTGAACCACGCCCAAAGCCACTTGCTTTGCAGCCTCCAAATGGTTGTCTTCTCACAATAGCTCCTGTGATCCCGCGATTAATATAAAGGTTGCCTGCTTCGATTTTGGAGAGCCATTTTTTTTGTTCTCTTTCATCGAGTGAATGAATGCCAGACGTAAGACCATACGGCGTGCCGTTAGCAAGACGCAAAGCATGATCTAAATTTTTAGCGCGCATCACACCAAGCACCGGACCAAAAAGTTCTGTCTGGTGCGTGAAACTATCCTCTTTAACTCCCAGTTTTACTCCCGGAGACCAAAGATTGGGATTATCTGGATGCTGTTTAGGTTTAACAAGCCATATTTCTCCTGCATCTAATGTTGTAAGTCCTCGCAATAAGGCTTCATTAGGCTCACGGATAAGTGGTACGATTTTGGTTGAAAGTTGCCAAGGAGTGCCGACGCTTAAGCTTTCTACAGCATCTTTTAGCTGATTTCTAAAATGGGGATCGTCATAGACCTCTGCTTCCAAAATAGCAAGGCTGGCTGCACTGCATTTTTGTCCTGAATGGCCAAAGGCTGAATTGATCAGATCTTTAATGGCAAGATCTCGATCGGAAAGACCTGTGATGATAAGTGCATTTTTCCCCCCTGTTTCAGCAGCTAAATCTAGATCGTGACGCATTTTCATAAATAGACGCGCAGTGGATGTTCCACCCGTTAAAATAACTGCATTTAATCGTTTATCAGTAATCAGCTTGCTTCCTATAGGATCATCTTCACAATTGATAAATTGCAAGACTTCTTTAGGAACACCTGCTTCCCAAAATAAATTGGCTAAAACCCATCCGGAAAGAACGGCTTCAGGAGCTGGTTTGAAAATCACACAATTGCCAGCCACTAAAGCGCCGCAGATGCCGCCCGCTGGAATAGAAATAGGAAAATTCCAAGGAGGGGCCACTAAAAGTGTGCCTTTGCTTTTCCACGCAATATCTTTGCAGGCATCCATTTTAAGCATGCTACGCAGGTAATATTCAGCAAAATCAATGGCCTCAGAGACCTCTGGATCCCCTTCAGAAAATGTTTTACCACCATCGCGCATCATAACACCAATCAGATCCCCTCGTTTTTCCCGCATCTTTTGGGCCACATGTGAAAGAGTTTGAGCGCGCGCATGTGCACTTGTTTTTGTCCAATAAGACTCATGGGCTTTGGCAACATTTAAGCAAGTATCAACCTGCTGCCAAGTGGCTTGTGAGTAACGGTAACAAGCGCTTTTATTGGGGTAAGAAGGATCAGTCCCTATTCCTGAAGGATGCGTTTCATGGATCTCTTTTCCACTAATCACAAGAGGAATAGGCTCAAATGAGCGATGTTGCCACTTTTTAATCACTTGATGGGCCCATTCCATATTTTGAAGAAGAGAAAAATCGGTGTCTGGCTCATTGCTAAAGGGAGCATTAAAAGCAAGATGCTCTGGCGATTTAGCGCGATCTTGGCTGCGCCTTGGCTCATTGCTGATATGGTGCATGCTTCGGCATGCTTTTGAAAACAATTCGACTTGCTGCTGCCACTCTTTTGTTCCGCTTTTTAGGCCAAAACTATGGCGCAAGAAATTTTCTGCGCCTGTATTTTCATCTAATCTGCGAATCAGATAAGCAATTGCACTTTGGAAATCTTCTTTGGTGGCAACCGGACAGTAAAGGAGCATATCATGAGTTATTTTTTGCACCGCGCGACGAATATGGTCTGCCATCCCTTCGAGCATTTCAAAATGGATCTCTTTTTCAAGTCTATTTTCTGCGCATAGAATAATAGCGTAGCAGATATCAAAGACATTATGGCTTGTCCATACTACATGAAATGCAGTATCAATTTTAGGGAA
>CAYSQP010000038.1:0-6132 GCA_964433285.1 uncultured bacterium
GATTATTTTTCCTCTTTTTCTTCTTCCTCTTCTTCTAATTCCTCTTCAAGCTCTTCTAAGGCTTCTAGAAATGACATCAATACATCTTGTCTATGCTGCTCTGATCTAAAAAGCTTAGGCGCCACGCCGCGGATGGCATCGCGCATCTGTGTAAAAATAATAATCTGCGCAAGCACTTCTTCGGAAATATCTAATTTGGCAGCGAGCGCTAAAATTTTATCCATGGAAGGATAGCGCTCTTTAAGAAATTGGACAAAAGCCTTGGCAAGCATTTCAAAGGTAAGGCGCAGTGTAAGATTAGAATTTTGAAAGGAGCCTTCAATTAGCTTCATGCGCGATTGGAAAAAGCGATAGACCCACAAAATGGCTTGCAAATTGCGCGCTTCGGTCATCAACCTGTGGAGCTCTGCTGTTGCAATCGACGGGCCTTTTGACTTTAAATCGGCCCCTAATGCGTGCAAAAGAAAATTGATGACTGTTTTCATTTTGCCATAGGTGAACTTATCCGAAAGCTCTGAAAAAAGAGTTGACGCTTCCCGCGGATTGCCGGTGATATCGCGGTAGATATCGCGCAGTCCTGTAGGGCTACCCAACCCTTGCGCAGCAAATTCGCGTGCTTGCGTACCCATATTGCGGCCTGCACGCACTTGCCGACCATAGGAAGCATTTAAGTCCTCTTTGGCTTTTCTAACGCGCTCTAAAAGATCGCCGCTACTTGTTTCAATCAAAAAGTCTAAAGCTTCATCTGCGAGCGAAAAGTCGGGGTAGCTTTCTAATACTTTTCTTAAAATCTCTTCAGCGGAATCTTTAGCCGTGAGGCGCGCACGCAATCCTAAAAGGCTGCGGGCTTGCAACTCTGGATTTTTGCGGGAAAAGTCATCGGAGATTTCTTGGACACGTTCAATTCTTTGTTCGGTGGCCTTTTTCTCAAAGGTTTCTTCTTTGTACCGTTTTCTTTTTTCATCGAGCGCTTCAAACCGGCGCGCCATGAGAAGGGGATTAAAGGCAGCTTCGTCTCCCCATTGGATAAAAGATTCTTGGGCTGCAACTTGGAAGATATTTGCTTTTTGTGCCTCGGCCTGCTCTTGGCGTTGTGTGGGTTCTATAGGTTCAAGGGGTCCTGACATATGTTTATGTAAGTTGGACGCGTCCTAAAGGTTGAATGCGAATTTCAGGCACTATTTCTTGGTAGGAAAGCACAGCCATATCGGGATACTCTCCTTCAATTAGCTTGCGTACAAAGCGACGCACATCAATGGCAGTCAAAAGGACGGGCGGCTGCCCACCGACAGGGGTCGGCACAATCACATTGCGCATGGCTTGTAAAATTAGCTGCACAGAATCGGGATCTAACGCTAAGTAAGAACCGGCCGATGTCTGTTTAATCGCGCCTCTGACAATATCTTCGATTTCTGGATCAAGAAGATAGACAGAGAGGATAGTTTGTCCTTGGGAGTATTTGTAGCTGATGTACCGTTTTAAAGAGGAGCGCACATATTCTGTTAAAAGCACGGTGTCTTTTTCAACTTGGGCCCACTCACTTAACGATTCTAAAATGGTCCTTAAATCTTTAATAGAAATCTGCTCTTGGACAAGTCTTTTGAAAATTTCTGTGAGTTTTTGCAGAGGTACTAGGCGCGTGACTTCCTTGACAAGATCCGGATAAGATTTTTCTACAAATTCTAAAATGCCGCGCACTTCCTGGATGCCAATAAACTCGCTGGCATTTTGGCGGTAGAAGTAGGAGAGGTGGAGGATCATCACATCGAGCGGCCTCCAATATTTAATGCCTGCTTTTTTAAGGATCTCTTCATATTTTTGTTCGACCCAGTAAGAGGGTTGGCCAAGCGATGATTTAGACGTTGTAAAGGGAATATTATACCGCTTTAAAGTGTCTGGATTTTCATTTGTGAGCAGCGAATTTTCCAAAATTTTGCCACGGACAATAGGAACTTCATTTAAATAGATGGTGTATTCGTCATCTTCTAGTGTGGGCGAATCGGTGCGCACATGGACACCAGGGAAGCGGACGCCTAAATCTTGATAGAGCGCATGGCGCATTTTTGGAATCATCTCTTCAATAAAGGTCAGGCCCCCGCGCTCTTTTTTAATCACTTCCGATAAGCTTTTTCCCACTTCCAAAATAATGGGAAGGGTGAGTGCATATTCATCGATGCCGCCGCGCACCATCGCATGGCCTTCTACATCGGTTTCTACGCGCGCTCCAGTGACAACGGCAGTTTCACGCGCTTTGATTTTTTGCGCGCGATACCAAGTGACAAAACCTGCCGTTGTGACAATAAGACCCAAAAAAACAAAAATCAGGACAGGAAAGCCTTTGATAAATCCCATACACACGATCACAGCACCGGCGATCATGATCGCTTTGGGTTGATTGAGAAGCTGTGTGGTGATCTCTTTTCCAAGAGGGGCCTCTTTCTTTTCTGAGGAGACTCTTGTAGTGACAATACCGGCAGTAAGTGAGATCAGAAGCGAAGGAATTTGGGCGACAAGGCCGCCGCCAATAGAGAGCAAGCTATACACTTTGGCAGCTTGCAGCGCGCTCATCCCGCGCATAGCCATTCCAATAATTAGACCGCCAATAATGTTAATCACGGCAATCACTATGCCGGCGATAACGTCTCCTTTCACAAACTTCATGGCGCCGTCCATCGCTCCATAAAGTTGGCTCTCTTTTTGGAGTGAAAGTCGCAGCTGGCGCGCTTGTTCAGCATCGATCACGCCGCTGCGCAAATCAGCATCGATACTCATCTGTTTTCCTGGCATCGCATCCAAAGTGAATCTGGCAGCGACTTCAGCGACCCTTTCAGCACCCTTTGTGACCACAATGAATTGCACAATGGTGATGATTAAAAAGACAATGCCTCCAACAACAAAATTGCCTCCAACGACGAAATTACCGAAGGCAAAGATAATTTTACCGGCATTGGCATGCAAAAGAATTTGGCGCGTGGCAGAAATCTCGATCCCTAAGCGAAATAGAGTAGTGATGAGTAGTAGCGTTGGAAAAATGGAAAGGTTAACTGCGCGTGGGATATAAAGGGTCACCATGAGAAGTGCAATGGAGACTGTTAAGTTAATGGCGATTAAATTATCTAGAAACCCTGGCGAGATGGGGATGATGATCATCATGACCAGAATGATGATGAAGCCGGCTAAGACCAGATCGCTGGACTGCGTGATCAGGTTAAGCGCTTTATCGCTCCCTAAAGTTCTAGAAAGTCGTTTAAAAAAATCTCTCATTATTTAAACAATTCCAAGTGGGCTGTTTGCTGTGCTTCCAAATTTTGGAGCCATTTCAAAATCTCCGATATAGCTTGGTAGGTCTCCTCAGGGACATAATCGCTAATTTCCCCTTTTTCGAACAGCTTTTGTGCAAGCTCTACGTTACGCATAATCGGAATATTGTTTTCAAGTGCAATGCGTGTGATCGCATCGGCAATGATACCTTTGCCCATCGTTGCAATACGCGGCGCAGGATCTGTCGCTTCGTTATATTCAAGAGCAACAGCGATATGGATCGGATTTGTGATGACAGCACGTGCCCGTTTAGTGGCAGAAGGACCCTCTTGATAAGCCATCTCTTGGGCCACTTGTCGTCTGCGGCTTTTCATATGTGGATCGCCTTCTGTATCTCGGTACTCTTGCTTGACCTCAAACTTTTCCATCCGCATCTCTTTAGCAAAGTTGCGTTTTTGAAAAATAAGGTCAGCAAGGGCTACTGCTAAAAAGAAAATACCAACACGCACAATCACTTTGATCAAAAAAGTAGAAAAAACATGGGCCGCGCCTAAGACAGGCATGGCAGCGGTAGCAACAATATCGGGGATGCTCCCATAAACCACTGTCCAAATTAAAATAAAAGCACCTAAGATTTTAAATACCGATTTGATCAGCTCAAAAAGAGTTTTCATTTTGAACAGATTGCGGATGTTGGTTACTGGATTTAGACGCTTTAAATCGGGTTTTAACACTTCAGCAGAAAAAACAGGTCCAACGATCAAAAAACCAGTAAGAACACCCACACTCACGGTTAAAATGAGGACAGGGACGCTGCAATTAAAAATGATAGTCATTGCTTCTTGTAAAATCCCGGGGGCGATCGTTTTAAGATTTAAATTGGGCATGGCAGCGCGCCGAAACATGTTGATGATGTAGCTGGAGAGCTGATTAAAAAGGTAGCCTGCTGTCAAAATCGCTGCTGCAATTGAGACAACAAAGGTGAATGCAGAAGGGAAATCTTGTGATTTTGCAACCTGTCCTTTTTTGCGCGCATCGCGCAGCTTTTTCGGGGTCGCCTTTTCGGTTTTTTCTGCCATATGTTAATTCTAATTATGGAAGAATAAAATCACATCTCCATCCTGGACAAGATAATCTTTTCCTTCCGAGCGCGCTTTGCCCACTTCCCGTGCGCCATTTCTTCCTTTATATTTCACCATATCATCAAAAGAGACAACTTCGGCGCGGATAAAACCTTTTTCAATATCTGAATGGATTTTGCCTGCTGCTTCCTGTGCCCGCATCCCTTTTTTTATCGTCCATGCGCGCGTTTCGATCTCGCCTGTGGTGATAAAGGTAATGAGTCCCAATGTATCAAAGGCAGCTTTAATCAGTCTATTAAGACCTGTCTCTTTTAAACCAAGCGTCTGCAAATATTCAAGTGCCTCTTGATCTGAAAGAGTAGAGAGCTCTTCTTCTAATTTTGCACAGACAGGAACCACTTTATCATGGTTTTTTTGCGAGTAGTTTTTTACTTGATCAACATACTGATTTTCCATAGATGGCAATGCATTTTCAGAGACATTGGTCGCATACATCACTTTTTTATTGGTCAAAAAGGGGTAGCCATTTAAATGGAGTTTTTCTTCCTCTGAAAGCTTGAGTGTGCGCACCATCTCATTTTGATTCAGATGATCGATAGCTTTTTTCAAAACGGCAACAATGGGAATCAGCTCTTTTTTTGCTTTGACCTGTTTTTCTAATTTGCCCACCACATTTTCTGCCATTTGAAGGTCGGCTAAAATAAGTTCTAAATTAATCACCTGGATATCGCCAATAGGATCCACTTTGCCGCGTACATGGACCACTTCATCATCTTCAAAGCAGCGCACTACTTGGACAATGGCATCAGTTTCACGAATGTTAGCCAAAAATTGGTTGCCTAAACCCTCTCCTTGGGAAGCACCTGCCACAAGGCCAGCAATATCTACAAATGTGACAGTGGCAGGAACAATTTTTTTGCTATGGGACATCTGGGAAAGAGTGAAAAGTCTAGCATCATGCACCTCTACGATCCCGACATTGGGATCAATGGTACAAAAGGGGTAGTTCGCTGCCGCGACCCCTTTTTTTGTTAAGGCGTTAAACAATGTTGATTTTCCCACATTGGGCAATCCCACAATTCCGCACGATAGGCTCATGAATGTTTCTCTCCAAAAATAATTTCGCCTTGCCCTGCAAGCTCTTCTCTATTCAAATGGACATGTCCATTTTTAATCGTTGCCTGTGCTTTTACATTCCCTATAGTGACATCATAGATGCCATCGGGAGGCAAGCAGACTCCTGGGCTTTTTGAAAGGCCATAAATAGAATAGGGTCTTCCCAAGAATTTTGCAGCTTTTTTTAAGTCGCCAGCTTGAATCAGTTGCCTAATCCTTCCAGAAGAGACTAGCTCTCCGTCAATTTTTAATTTTTCTATATAGTGCGCTTCAAAATGGAGCTTTTTACTAAGCTCTTTAATATGGGTCTCATCGCCTTGTCTTCCCTTGCCAAAAGCATCTCCTTTTCCAACCACTAAATATTGAAAAGGATACAGATCTTTCACATGGGTTAGAAATTCCACATAGGATTGGGATGCAAATTCCAATGTGAATTTGAGAAGGAACAGTAGATTAACTCCTGCTTCTTCGAATAGCTCTATTTTATGCTCTGGAGAGCAGATAGATAAGACTGTGGGCTGTTTTTTTAAAACAAGCGAAGGATGGTTGCTAAAAGTGATCACCGCTTTTGTTCCTTTGGGGCCAGTAAGTTCACTTAAAGTTTTTAATAAAAGGCGATGTCCAAGGTGAACTCCATCAAAGCTGCAGATCATGAGCCCCAAAGGAGGATTTG
>CAYSQP010000039.1:0-4054 GCA_964433285.1 uncultured bacterium
TGGGGAGTAGGGCCCAAAGGGGGAGTGGATAGTGATTGGAATATCGCTTGTTTCAACAACCAGTCGTTTGATTTATTTGGAGATGTCTCTCTTTCTTTGTTAGGAGGTTGCTGGAGAATGAAAGATCTGCAGAAAACTTCGATGAATAGCTCTATTTCTGGGGTTAATCCCACAACATGGACGGCTACATTTATGTTCCATGGGATCATGGGATTCAGCTGGGATGTAAAATTGCAAGAGAGATCCAATTTCGGAGTGAGTGTGGGATATGAATTCCAATATTGGTTTGATCAGCTCAAAATTTTCACCTTTTTAGAAGGGACGCTGCATGCAGCGCTTGTGCTCCAAGGAGGAATGATTGATGTGCATTTTAATTATTAACTGGTCGGTTAACTAGATGAAATTGCAAAGCTATGTTGCTTTAGTAATGCTACTTTTAATGCTTGCAAACGGACATGCACAGGTGAGAATCACTGCTCCAAAACTTCCTTGTTGCGAAAATGATCTTTTGTGTGATCAAAAAGAGGCAAAAAAATGGGACTTTTTTGCTGATGTTCTTGTTTGGAGTCTCCAAGAAACTTGCACACAGTGGGCCTTTATTGTGATGCCTAAATTTACCTCTCCACCGGCAGCTCCATTTACCGGCAATTTTGATGCTGTTTTAAAAGCTGTCAATTTTGATTGGAATACAGGAGTAAGAACAGGAGTTTCTTAAACGATAGAACATGATCTTTGGGACACAAGGCTTTATTACACATGGTATCACACAAGCGGCTCAAGCCACATCATTCCACACCCGGGCAATGTGATCCAATCTCAATTTATTGCCACAGATTTTCTTTTAACGTTGCCCACATTTTCCCTTTCTTTTAATGAAGCAAAGATCAAATGGAATGTTTTGTTCAATATGTTTAACTGGGATGTGGGTCGGATCTTTTGTATCGATCCATTTTTATCTCTCCGTCCTTATTTAGGGATCCAAGGGGGTTGGATCCATCAAAACATCCATGCTTCCTGGTTGAATTCCAACACCTTGCTGCCCTACAACGCCAATGAAACGATCAAACATCATTTTTGGGGAATCGGTCCCGAAGTGGGAGTCAATAGCAAATGGAATGTTTGGGAAAATGGGCAACATGCAGTGAGTATTTATGGTGATTTTGGCCAAGCTTTTATGTGGGGACACTGGTCATTTGATGAAGAGGCTCATACGACAATAGAGGTCACTACAATTAATACTCAGCCCGATAGAAATATGGGATCTTTGACCTTCAAAGGTTCAGCTGGATTTGTTTGGGATGCCTATTTTAATCAATGTCGCTCGCTATTTACTTTTAAGCTGGGATATGAGTTTCAGCTTTGGATGCAACAGCTGCAGTTTTTTCAACATTTTTCAGGCATTTTGAATAATGCTCTAATTCTCCAGGGAGCTACATGTCGGTTTTTAGTTGAGTTCTAATTGATAGTTCTGAATCCATCTAACCGCCCCCATTTTTAAAGTCAAAATGCGAAATGCAAAACTGAAGATCGGATCTAGGTTACACTTAAGATTTTTGCCTTTAAGGTAATACGATTTTTAAGATAAGCTTGTTATGACATTTTTTAATAGTTTCAGCAAGTCTTCCTTAATGTAACGACATCAGAAGGTCTATTTAATGGCTAAAAAACCAATGAAAATGTTAATGAAATCTTCCAAAGATTCCCTAGCTTTATCAAGCTATTCTCAGTTTATTAAATCCATAAAGGAAAAAATTCGATCTGCTCAATTGAAGGCTTCTGTTGCAGTTAACCAACAATTAATAAAACTGTATTGGGAATTAGGCAGAGATGTCGTAGAACGACAAGAAAAGGAAAAATGGGGATCAAAGGTCATCGAGAGAATTGCCAAAGATTTGCAAAATGAATTTCCAGGCATAGAGGGCTTTTCAAGAACTAACATTTTCAGAATGAGGGCATTTTATATAGCTTATAAAATAGTCCCACAAGCTGTGGGACAATTGGAAAATCTCCCTATTTTTCAGATACCGTGGGGACATAATATAGCTGTTATAGAAAATGTCAAAAATGTGAATGAACGCCTGTGGTACGCAAACATGGCTATCGAAGAGGGATGGTCTCGAGATGAATTAATAGGATCTATAAAGAGAAATTGGTTCAAAAGATATGGCAAAGCTATTACTAATTTTGAAATGCGTTTGCCAAGTCCTCATTCTCACTTGGCTCAGCAAATTTTGAAAGATCCATTGCATTTCGATTTTTTAGAGATTAAAGACGAACATGACGAGAGGGAACTTGAGGATGGTCTTCTAGATCATATTGAAAAATTCATGCGTGAGCTAGGACAAGGATTTACCTTCTATGGTCGTCAGGTGCCTATTGAAGTTGGAGGGAAGGACTTTTTCATCGATTTGCTATTTTATCATGTAAGGTTGCACTGCTATTTTGTGATCGAACTCAAAGCAGCCGATTTTAAACCTGAATTTGCTGGAAAGATGAACTTTTACCTCACAGCTATCGACAGACAACTCAAACATGAAATGGATAACCCTTCCATAGGTCTTTTGATTTGTAAAAGAAAAAATGACTTTATTGCTGAGTATGCTCTTCAAGACATACGTAAGCCTATGGGGGTAGTAGGTTACGAAACTAAGATTGTCGAGGCTCTGCCTCAAACGCTGCAAGGGAAGCTACCGACGGTGACAGAAATTGAACATGAGTTGAACAAGCTATCAAAAATCGAGATGAGAAGAAATCAAAAAGTAGCAATTAGGCGTGACACACCAGTTTTGCATCTTTTGAACCCTGCTTTTAAACGTGATAGACATAAGAAATAGACCGAATGGATGTGAAAAAATCATGGGTTTGTGAAGGATAAAGTTTCTCCAAATCCCAAAGCGTAACTTTAGAAGTTAATATTAAACATTTTAGTATTAAATAATTGTGTATTGAAATCAATTGGTAAAATTTGTTACAATTTTGGCTCTTTATTTGGAGGAAGAAATATGAGTACTTCGATTTTACCAGCTTTAACAAGAGCTGCCGGCGTTGGAGCTATTATTGGCATTGGCGCAGAGATAACGGATTCTCGATCAAAGGGATGGATGCTAGTTGCTAGTATTGTAACTGCAGTTGCTCTGCGAGCTCTTACTTATTACTTTGGAGTAGGTGCTGCTATTGGAGTTGTCATTGGAGCATGTGCTGGGATAGGGTCCGGGCGTCCTGGTGCGCCTGCGGGTTACCGAGAACTTATTGGAGGTGCCCTTATCGGGGGTACTCTGGGTTATTTAGCAGAACAGGCTTTGCCAGGTGATATGAAAGTGATTGTGATTCCTGGATAAAAAAGAGATTGTTTTCTAAAGAGGTATATGAAATTAAAAGTGATAAAGCTCTTTACTTGTATTACTGCCTTGTGTGCTCCTTGCCTTGCGAATAGCACCTTGCAAAAAATCGATACCCGGACAGCTCCGCAAGCTGTAGGGGCTTATTCTCAAGCAATGAGCATCGATTTGGACAGTACAAAAAATCTTATTTTTGTAAGTGGGCAAGTGCCATTTGACCCGAAAACAGGAGAAATGGTTAAGCAAGATATTCATCAAGCGACAAATCAAGCGCTCGATAATGTGGAGGCGATTTTAAAAGCTGCTGGGAGTGACTGGAAATATGTGGTGCGTACGGATGTATTCTTGCAAAACCCTGATCAAGACTGGAATGGAATGAATGAAGAATATGCCAAAAGGTTTCCAGATGGTGTTTTTCCTGCTAGGCAGACTGTAGGGGTAAAAATGGATGATAATACCTTGGTCGAGATTTCTTGTATCGCGATTGTTCCTAAAAAGTAGTATGTTGCATAATCCCCCTCTTTTCTCGACGTGCCCTTGCCCGATCTTCTTTTTCTTCTTTCAATGTATTTTTCAGAATTAGCCGGGAACGTCAAGAAAAGAGGGGATAAAGCAACTTACTTCTTTCGTTTTGCATTTTGCATTTAGCACTTTGCGATTCTCTACAGTTCTGTTCCATCATGGATTCTATTGTAAAGCGATTTAAGAAAGGGCTC
>CAYSQP010000039.1:4154-5974 GCA_964433285.1 uncultured bacterium
TCTACAGTTCTGTTCCATCATGGATTCTATTGTAAAGCGATTTAAGAAAGGGCTCGAGGTTTTTTCTTTCTGCCTCATCTAGATGGTCGATAAAAAGAATGCCATTAATATGGTCATTTTCATGCATAATAACACGCGCTTCCCAACCCGACACTCTTTCTTTGATCTTATTACCATTGACATCAGAGTATTCTACAGTGACTTCTCTTGGTCGCTCTACTTCAGCACGGATAGTGGGGATCGACAGGCAGCCTTCTGGAGCTTTCCACGTTTCTTGACTGGGCATTGACAATTTTGGATTGATGAACACTTTTACTTCTTTAAGTTCTAATTTTCCTTCTTCGATTTCTACAGGCCTGCGAATAATGAAAATTTTCACAGAGTGGTGGACTTGCGGCGCTGCAAGTCCGATACCATCACAAGCATCCATCGTTTCGATCATCTCTTCTACCAATTTTCGAACATCATCAGTCATATGTGCAATCGGATCGGCTACTTTACGTAAAATGGGATGGCCATAATAAGCAAGAGGTAGAAGTCTTAGCTGGTTTGTAGTGATAAGATTTGGAGCGTGGCCTTCAGATAATTGACCACTGCGATAAAACCATCTATCTTTGATTTTTTCAAAATAACTTCTCTCTGTAAATGAGACGTCTTGCTTGTTTTGAATAAGATGCGCAACAAAGGTCACCGTTGCAAAACGATCTTGCTGCTCAAAATCAAGAATTTCAAGTTTTTTAAATTCGGTCTGCTGACAAAATTCAGAAATTTGACAAGACCATGCAGCTGTATCATGATGAAATTGAGGACTTGCAGGATGGGTTGTAGCAATAATGTACTCTGGAATGCATAGTGCGTAAGCCGAATATCTTGACCGCATCAGCTGTAAAGCAGTCTCTGGCCGCTTACCTTGATGAAAAGGTTGGCAACATATGGCATACCTATCTCCACTTCCACAAGGGCAGGCCATTTTTTGGTCATGTTCTTGCATAGATTGGACTACTTTTTATCTAAAAATACTCTATCGGGTCACAGAGGCCCGATTCCGCAGAAGCCTTTGATAAATGCTTCCTTTAATTAAATGATGGTCAGAAATATATAAACCTTCCCAATTTCCCCCATATTGTACACTCAATTGTCTTTGATTTTTGTTGTAGGTGATATAATCAATACGTTCTCTTTGGGGAGAAGTAGATTTTCCAAAGCGTTCAATTTTAAGCCGATCTGTGCATGTAATCATATTAAATGGAATGCAATCAATAAAATCTTCTGTTAAAGCTCTGTAAGCTTCTGTTGGTGGAAATCGCTCTTCATTGAAATCTCCGCACAAGATAACTGGTTTTTGACACTGCGCAAGGATAGCTTTTGCTTGATTGATTTCTTCTAAATGGATCTGACTGGTTTTTGGTCCGCTTCCAGCATCTAGATGCATCGTGGCAACGCAATAGGTTCCAAGTTCAAAGAGTGCTAGCACTCGTTTAATGCTTTTTTGAACAGGACCGGTAAATGGGATCACTGAGACTTCAAGCACCTTTTCTTTACAAGCAAAGAAAAGACCGCTTGGAATCAGCGGGGTATTGGATTTTCCTATATAAGTATAAAATTCAGTAAAATCGTGCTTTAAAGTATCAGCAAAAAAGCGCGCAGAAGGACCATCTACTTCTTGTCCACAAACAAAATGGAGATCGCGCAATTGCTTTGCAATCGATGTTAACCTTTCAGATGAGTGCTCTACTCCGTCAATCAATGTCTGGGAAGGTAGCAGCGTAGCCATATTGAATGTTGCCAATGTATCTTTTTTTTCACCTGAATATGTGCCT
>CAYSQP010000040.1:0-5969 GCA_964433285.1 uncultured bacterium
AGATCGGGCTGGAACTGTTTAAAAAGTTGAAGACTCTCCAAAAAACCTCTGGCAAGGCGGACTATGCCTTGTATATTGCGTTTGAGATTGGAGGTGAGAAAAGTGCCGCTTGCCACCTCTCGATAAGGAAATCTGCTTTTTAAGAAATAGCGGTTTTTGGATAAGCCAGAGCCTGCAAAAAGAATCTCAACATCTTTTAGATCGCGGGCCAGTGCCTGTGCTGGAAAGAGATGGCCTCCTGTTCCACCAACTGCTAGTAAAACTTTTTTAGTCATTAAATCTTATCCTGTTTTGCCCAACATTTAACATGAGGCTGAGCGCAATAAAATTCACAAGTAAAGAGGTGCCGCCTTGGCTAAAAAAAGGCAAATTGGTTCCTTTGCTTGGTAAAAGTCCTGATACAACCCCTAAATTTAAAAAAGCTTGGAAACAGATAATAAAAGTAATGATCGAAATTAGGTAGTAGCCGCTCATCTCTTTTGCTGTAGCGGATAAGAAAAAACCGATTCCGCCCACTACCATATAAAGAATGATCAGACCTAAAATACCAGCAAAACCAGCCTCTTCTGCATAAATCGCTGCGATATAATCATTGCGCGATTCTGGTAGGTAATTCAATTTTTGCATGCTCTCTCCAATGCCTTTTCCAAAAAAACCGCCTGATCCTGCTGCAATTTTGGCTTGATGGGGTTGATGTCCCTTGCCCTTCAAATCCAGTTCTGGATTTAAATAAATTTGAATGCGCTCAGGCACATGTTTCATTTGCGAAGCAATCAGCACGCCTGTACACACAAAAAAGATAAAAGGGATAAGCCAATAAGTCCACCTAATTTCTGTTAAGATAAAGAGCGCTAGAAGGGTCACAAGCAAAATAGCCGCTGTCCCATTGTCAGGCTCGAGCAAAATAAGTCCGATCGGCATTCCTAAAATAGTGGCCAGTTTTAAAAAGGTGAAAAAATCGATTTTTTTGGTATTTGTTACAAAATGGATGTAATAAAGCGGGATTAAAACTTTGGCAAACTCAGAGGGTTGCAAGGAATAGCCAAAAACCCGTATCCAGCGGCGTGCGCCATTGACTTGCTGGCCAATGCCGGGAACAAATACAAGCAATAAAAGAAGAGTGCAAAAGCAGAGTAAAGGGCCACTCATCTTCAGCATATTTTCGTAGCCGATCTGCCAGACCAGCAGTGCCCCTAAAAAGGCAATGAGGGCAAAAAATATCTGCTTTAAACAAGCCTGGTGAGTGCTTTGCTTCAAGGTGCGATCAATCACCTCGGCAGCAGTGGTATTAAATACCATCACAATCCCTAAGGAAAAGATGAGTGCAACGCTAATGAGTAGCCAAAGCGTTGCACGATTTGTAAGCAGCTGTTTAGCGGATGCGGAGTTCATCACCAGGTTTTAAGCGGCGTGCTTTTTCAGCATTGAGGTTATTAAGCTTTAAAAGTTCTTCCACTTTCATGTGGTTTTTCACTGCAATTGTCCAAGGATTATCGCCTGTTTTGATCGTATAGTATTTAGGGCCGCTCTCTTTTTTTGCTGCTGTTGTACTTGCCACTTTATGAGATTGGACTTTCAGCACTTGGCCAATGCGCAGCGAGCTATTTTTAAGCCCATTCAATTTCATGATCTCTTCGACAGATGTGCGATGAGCGCGTGCAATTTTCTCTAGAGCATCTCCTTTTTTGACAGTCCATTCTATAATGTCTTTCTTTTCTTCTACTGCTGCCATTTGAGGCTGTGGAGTTGTTTGCTGGTTAAAGGAGGCAAAAGGATCTGAGGAGAAGCCAGCTTGTGGCTTGATCTCATTTTCACTTGTTGTAAAACCAGCGGCCTCAGGAGGTGCTATAGGTCGATTTTGGGCAAACTCTTTTAACACCATATCCACTTCATCTCCGCTTGCCGCTTTAATGGCAGCAGCCTGTTGTTTAGGCAATTCTAGTGGCTTTTCTACGATTGTTTCTTTCATCGGCGGCGCCATAGCTACTTTGGGCTGCGCTGAATCTTTCTTAATCGCGCTCACAAATAGAGCCACGAGCAGCGCGGCATTGACCAGGATGGCGATGATAATGGTATCTTTGCGGCTCATGAATTTTTTCTCCTTCCTTCTAGATGATGAACAAAATGTTTATATTCTTCTCCTCGGTGGGCATAGTCCCGATACTCATCTAAACTACTCGAAGCAGGAGAGAGCAAAACAGAGTCTCCAGCTTGCGCAAGTTCAGAGGATAGGCAAACAGCCTCTTTGAGTGAGGAGAGTTTTTCTACACTAAACTCTTCTTTCAATTCTTCATGGATCTTTTCTTTATTGGATCCAATGGCAAGAATCTTTCTTATTTTTCCCTTAAACTGTTTTAATGGGGCAAATCCGATATTTTTATCTTTGCCACCGACAATCAAAATCACAGGCCCTTCCATAGCCTCTACAGCTTTAACAGTAGCATCTGTACTCGTCGATTTACTGTCATTAAAATAGGAAACTCCTTTTATTTGCGCCACAAATTCTATCCGATGCGCTGGTTTTGAAAAAGTCTTTAAAGCTTCCGCAAATATTTCTGGCTTTACGTTTAATGCTTCCGTTAATGCCCAGGCTGCAAGCACATTCTCAGCTTCATGCATGCCTCTTTTTTTATAATCTTCTGGCAAAAAGTAGACAACATTCTCCCCTTTCTTGACAACTCTCTTATCTGTAAAATAGTGCCGATCATAGAGAATGGGCAAGGTTGCAAAATAGCTGCCAAATTGGGCAGCCACTTGATGATGAACAAAAACTGTTCCATTTTTCTTCAAACATTTTTCTAAATGGCATTTTGCTTTGGCATATTCTTCATATGAAGCATACCGGTCTAAATGGTTGGGGGAAATATTTAAAATAAGGCCAAAGTCAAGCAGCTTGCTGTGCATCGTTTCAATCTGATAGGAACTAAGTTCTGCAATCACAATGCCGCTCTCTTTTTTTTGCGCATAATCAAGCAAGCTATCGCCAATATTTCCTAAGCTTTTGGCAGGCTGCCCTGAAAAATTCAATACATGCTCAATGAGTTTGACAGTGCTTGTTTTTCCATTTGAACCTGTCACCCCAATACATAGCCTGTCGTGAAGTGCCCGCAGGCCGAGTTCTGCTTCGCCTGTGATCTCAATTTCTGCTTCCAATGCTTTTTGATAGACAGGGTGGGAGCGTGCTATACCGGGAGAGGGCACAAACAGGTCAAAAGATTTAAAATCAAATGAAAGAACATCAGGGATTGGCTGGGTTTTATCATCGTGGATAGTGATATTGGCCCCTTGCTTTTGGAAGTAGCGCAAGACAGCTTTCCCACTGACCCCAAGCCCTAAGATAAATACATGTTGTCTGCTCATAAACTACTGGATCTTGATGGAAATCAGTGCAATCAAAGCCAAAATCAGCCCAATAATCCAAAAACGGAGCACCACTTTTGTCTCTGGCCAACCTTTATATTCAAAATGGTGATGTAGCGGCGCACACAAAAATACCCGCTTTTTTTCTCGCAGTCGATAACTGCCTACCTGGATAATCACTGACAGCGCTTCAAGGACAAAAATCCCACCGGCCAGTGCTAGAATCGCTTCACGGCGCAGTAAAACAGAAGAGACCCCGATGATACCACCTAAAGCAAGTGACCCGGTATCTCCCATAAAGATCTGGGCTGGATGGCCATTGTACCAGAGAAAACCCAAGCAGGCACCAATTAAGGCACACAGATAAATTGCAATCTCGCCGCTGCCTTCAATATACAGAATATTCAAGTAACGAGAGATAGCGCTATTGTTAGACAAAAATGCAAAGACAGCAAGCACAGCAGACGTCAGTACTAAACTGCCGGCTGCAAGGCCATCTAATCCATCGGTTAAATTGACCGCATTGGAAGAGCCTGTGATCACAAAAATAATGGAAATCCAAGCAAAAGCCACCAGTACTCCTTGTAAAATGAAAAAGGGCTCTTTCATAAAAGGTAGATAAAATCGTGTCATGTACTCTTGCGTGGATAAAGTCACCGTCTTATTTTGGTCTGCCTTCACGATATGCTCTTTGGCATAAGGCGGAGCAAACCAGCTTTTCATTTTGATGCTGTTTGTAAAAGCAGGCCAAAGCAGATAAAGTCCAATCAGGGCTGCCAGCATCACTTGCATAAACAATTTCTTTTTAGCGCTCAATCCTTTCGAATTTTGGTATTTCATTTTTAAGTAGTCATCGAGCCCCCCTAAAAATCCCAACCACAAAGTGGCAAAAAGAAGAATCAAAGTGAATGGACTTGTCCAATCCATCCAGAGCAGAAGAGCCAGCACCATCGAGCAGAGCATAAAAATTCCGCCCATCGTCGGCGTCTCTTTTTTTTTCTCATGGAGCTTTGCAAGCCCCGGGCAATCCTCCACGCGAATGCAACGCCCTGTCTTAAGTTCATAGAGTTTACGAATAAAAAAAGGACCTAAAAGAATAGTCGAGCAAAGGGTTGTAATCGCTGCAAAAAGCATCCGTGTTGAGGAATAAGAAAAAGCGGCAGGAATTTTAAAATGGAATGTTTCACTTAAGTATTTCAGTAAAAGAAGCAGCATTAATAATTAATCCTCTAGTAGTTTCCAAAGCTGGTGAATTTTTGATCCCTTAATCAGCACAACATCCCCTTTTTGAATGCACTCTTCCATCTTTGTTTTCAAGAGGTCTAAAGAAGAAAATAGTTCGGCACTCTTCCCTGCCTTTTTAAAAAGATCAACCATCGGTTGGCAATCTGCTCCAAGACATAAAAGCATCTCCAAGCGGTCCAACGCAAGCTCTCCAATTTGGTGGTGGCTCATTTCAGAATATGGCCCCAACTCTACCATAGAACCTAATATTCCTACCCTTCTTTTTGAAGGTTCTGGCAATGGTAGATTGAGCAGCGCTGCACGCATTGACTCTGGATTTGCATTGTAGCAATCTTTGACGAAAACAATTCCCTCTTTTTTAACTATTTCAAACCGCAATGGGTAAGGCTTTAGCTCTTTTGCGCGTGCACAAATTTCCTCATCGGTCATGCCCAAGGCTTTGCACACCCTGTAGGCTGCGACAAAATTCTCCTGCAAATGAGACGCTGCAAAAGGAAGGGTGACTGTTTTTAAAATCGGATCATCCATGGAGTAGAGCTGTTTTTCACATTTGGCCGCTTCTGCAATTTCCACAAATTCATGGGCTTGACAGCTGATGATGGCAAGCTTTGTTTTTGGGTGGGAAAAGATTTCAGCTTTAGCTTTTGCAATCCCTCGAATCCCATCAAGGAAAAAAGCAGCATGGGCAAGCGCAATGCGCGTCACAACAGCAATATCTGGAGGCGCAATGTGCACCAGCTTCTCCAATTCCTTTGGCTGACTCATCCCCATTTCCAAAACAAGCAGGTCAAACTCCCCTTTTAAGTTCAAAATAGAGAGTGGAAAGCTCAGCTGTGAATTAAAGCTGCCCTCTGTTTTGAACACTCTGTATTTACCACTTAAAAGGTAGGCAATAAATTCTTTGGTGGTTGTCTTTCCCACAGACCCTGTGATCGCCACCACTTTTTCTTTGCGATGCAAAAAAGCCATCGCTGCCAATTGCTGGAGAGCAAGCTGCACATCCTCTACAAAAAACAGCTGCAACCCAAAACTTTCCCCCTGATAATCTTGTGGCACAACAGCAAAAGCAGCTTTTTTTAAAGCGACTTCTTTTAAAAACTGCCAACCATTGGCTTTTTTTCCAGGGAGAGCAAAAAAAAGATTCCCTTCTTGGACCTGCTTGCTGTCGATCGCATAGCCTGAGACAACTACTTTAGCAATTTCTTGAATGGAGGATTGTTTCATGGGAATTCTATATATAATTTAAAAATTGGCTTTTTGTATAGTCTATTGACCTCATTTATGTTGATGGTTCATAATCTTTCGGTTTGGTGGCATAGCCAAGCGGTAAGGCAGAAGCCTGCAAAGCTTCCATTCCCCAGTTC
>CAYSQP010000041.1:0-5945 GCA_964433285.1 uncultured bacterium
GTTCATCCTACAAATGCGTTAACTGTGCTTCCCTTTACAGAAAAAATCCATGATCTGATGGGTCTTTCCGATATTCTTGTGACAAAACCATGGCCTGGAACCATTAATGAAGCCATTGCGACAATGACGCCTGTATTGCTCGATGAAATTGGCAACGTATTATTTTGGGAGCGGATTAATATTGACCTCACCTTAGAACGTGGAATTGGAAACCGTATCCGGAATTTTTATGAACTACAGATGCATTTAAAAGACCTCTTGTTTAATAATGATTCCTATCAAAGGCACAAGGAAGCTTTAAAAAGGGTTCCTCGCAACGAATTTATCCAAAAAATCCAACCCTTGATAGATAGCATGTGCCAAAAGCAAGAAGGGTTCTTAAAAGTTTAATGTTTGTCGCTATGATCGCTGCTGCGGTGCTTCCTTTTGGCTCTTGGAAATCCCCTATTACAACAGATCTAATTGTGCAGGAGTCGCTCAGCTTCCAAGAAATGGCACTGTTTGAAAATACACTGTACTATACAGAGCTGCGTCCATCTGAAAAAGGGCGTGTAGCACTTATCCAACAGCTACCCAATGGAAAACTTGTCGATCTTGTCCCAGAAATGAGCATCCGCAATCGTGTGCATGAGTATGGCGGGGCGGCTTTAACAATTGGTGGAGGCAATCTCTTTTTCACCAATGATAAAGATAAAAAATTTTACACATTGAACAAGCAAGGCCAACCTGTTGTCTTGATTCAGGATGAATCCAAACGTTTTGCCGATGGGACAGTGACTCCAGATGGAAAGACCATCGTGCTAGTGTGCGAGGAGCATCAAGAAGATGGCAAAGTGATCAATAGCCTTGTCAAGTATGAAGATGGAGTGCTTACGAAGATTGCATCTGGGCATGATTTTTATGCTTCGCCCCGTTTTTCAAAAGATGGAACAAAATTGGCATTTATGACGTGGGACTTTCCAAATATGCCTTGGGATGGATCTACTCTGTGGATGTGCACCGTTCTTAAAGAGGGCACTCTTTCTAAGCCTGAAAAAATAGCGGGTGGAAAAGCAGAATCGATTTGCCAAGTGCAATGGTCGCCTGATCAGCAGCTCTATTTTGCTTCGGATAGAACAGGTTTTTGGAATCTTTATCGTGTCAATAAAGATGGAAAGGTCGAATCCCTTTATGAAGTCGAAGCGGAGTTTGGGCTTCCTGCGTGGGTTTTTGGAAGACCAACTTACACCTTTTTTCCTTACAAACAGACATGGGCACTTGCTTGTGCATACACAATAAAAGGCATGGATCATCTTGGGCTGCTCTATCCCGATGAAAAAAAATTAGAAAAGCTGGATCTTCCATTTACCTATGTACAAAATCTTTGCTTTGGAAATGAAAAGCTCTATTTTTTTGGCGCTTCACCACAAATGCCGATTTCTGTCATTGCACTGGATCTAAAAAGTCAAAAATATCAGGTAATAAAACCCAGTTTTAAAGCAAAAATAGATCCTTCTTATATCTCTTTGCCGGAAGAGCTGATTTATCCCTCTGAAAAAACAAACAAGGGCTATGCGTTCTATTACCCTCCCAAAAATCCCGATTTTACAAGCAAAGGCGCTCCACCGCTGCTTGTAAGGGCCCATGGCGGGCCCAATTCAAGGTCTTACGCAGCGCTCAATTTAGAACTTTTGTATTGGACAAGCCGTGGTTTTGGAGTTGTAGATGTCAATTATGGAGGAAGTAGTGGTTATGGGCGCGCCTATTTGCAAAGACTTTATGGAAAATGGGGGATTTTAGATGTTGATGATTGCATTAGCGCCGCAAAGCAGCTTGTTTCTCAAGGAAAAGCAGATGATCAAAAACTTTTGATTAAAGGGGGAAGTGCAGGTGGCTATACAACGCTATGCGCGCTCACCTTTCATCACCTGTTTAAAGCAGGAACAAGTCTGTTTGGAATTAGCGACCTTGAACTTTTGGTCCATGATGGCCATAAATTTGAATCCCATTATTCAGATCAGCTAGTAGCGCCTTATCCAGAAGGCAAGAAGATCTATATAGAAAGATCGCCGATTTACCATATTGAAAGGATGAAAGAGCCAGTACTGCTCTTGCAGGGTAAGGAAGATAAGGTGGTTCCGCCTAACCAATCGATTCTGATTTTTGAAGCGCTTAAAAAAAGAAAAGTGCCTGTGAGTTTGCTGCTATTTGATGGTGAGCAGCATGGTTTTCGCATGGCCTCTTCGATTAAAAAAGCGCTCGATAGCGAGCTCTATTTTTATTCAAAAATTCTGAAGTTCCCATTGTCTGAAAAAGTTGAGCCGATTGTGATCGAAAACCTACCTAAGTAAAATGCATTTTCTTAATCGAATTTGATCTCTTTGCGCATTGAAAGATAAACAAAATGAGCCACAAAAATACCAAGCAGCATACCGCCTATGATATCGCTTAAAAAATGGACATCAATCACGACGCGGCAAAAGGCAACTAAAAATCCAAATAAAAGAAAAAAGAAAGAATAGCGGGGATAAAAGCAGGCAAGTCCCCCCATGAGTGCTGCAATGGTTGCTGCATGGCTGGATGGGAAAGAAACATAAAGATCAGAGAGCGGAAATGAAAACATCTTAAAACCATAGAAGTTTTCAGTTATAAAAAGCTTAGGGCGCGCGCGCCCAACACTATTTTTTAATAAGGTAGTGATCACATTCGAAAGATTGATCGAAATAGCAAAGAGAATCGCTTTGCGCGCAAGCATGAGCTGTTTCAAAGGAAAGCGAAGAAAGTAATAGATCACAACCCAAAGAAGGACATGGGGAATGGGGAGCGCAATCTGGCCGATTAATTTCACAAGATGGCGTGTAGAAGGAGTTAAGTTTTGAAAATAAAGCGCAATCGGCCTATCTAAGTAAAAATAGCTAAAAATAAGAAACGCAATTCCAAGGCAAAGTAGAGTTTTCCAATGCTTCATTGGCATAATGCCATTGGAACGATTTTGACTTTTTTATGCAAGGTGAACGTAATTGCTTGATCATATAGGACTTACAAAAAATAATATTTGTTTACAAAATAAAATAAATATTATATAATTATGGTTAAAAATTAATAATATTATGACTCATATTTCAAGTTCAGTTAGTCCTGGCAAATCACAATTTACTTGGTCCGACCCTTTGCCCCCCATTCAGATCAATTTACCAAAATCGCGCGTCGCTGAGTGGATGGAAAAAGCTAAACAGTACTTTAAACGATCTCCAAAAGCACGAAAAACGTTGAATCAATCCTTGGCGCTGCCAAGAGATGTTATTTTCCATATTTCTACTTTTTTATCACCGGAAGAAGTGGCTTGTGCCTCTGTAACATGTAAAATATGGCGAAAAATAGACAATAAAGTTGTATGGAAAAAGCAGTATGAATTGCAAGGTTATGCGCCGCTCCATCCTGCTATTGCGGAATGTTTAAGAGATTCAAGTGGCTTTAGTTTTCTTCCCTCAATCCTTAAAATTATTGCTGAATATGAGGGGAACCCTAGAGAAATTGATTACAAGGCAGAATTTGCAAAGCCAGTTGCTAATGCCTTTGGCGCAACTGCGTGGAATAAGTATCATGGAGATGGAAAAAAAGCAGCTGTTGCATATCTGCCGCGTCCTGCTGACATGCGCTTATTGAATAATCAGCCTTGCTGTTTTTGGCCTTGGAGAAAAAAAGGAGAGACTCATTGCTGGACATTAAAGCCTAAAGAAATTAACGGAAAGCCGCTTTCTCCTGGTGAGCATGAAAGGCTTGTAAAAGGCTATAAAGCTAAATTTCATCTGTTTTCACAAGATATCATTGGACACAAAGAGCGGCCAAGTGATAGAGCGCAATGGCTCTATATGACAATACGTGTTGTTCCACATAGCCGAAATATGAATGGACGTAACCAGAGTCAAATGGTTAAAAAACATGGATATCGTCTACCGACTGGATTTGAGGCAATTCATGTTCTTTTTGCTCATTATGTGACTGGCAAATATCTATTGAACGATGTGCCTTACACGGTTACACGTACGAGTACCTTGGCATTTAAAAAATGGGAATGGACTGTAGGTTGGGGAGCAAGGGCAGGCCTTAATGTAAATACCGCGCACTTGTACTGCCGTTTCAGTCATGATATTGGTGCTGCTGCAATAATTTCACGGCTTGCTTAAGAGATTTGCTGCTGCGCTCTAATTGCGCCCAAGGATTTTTTTTAAGTCGTCCTTTGATCGTGCGGATTGTAAATGAGTTGCTTTTTAGAGAGGGATTGTTTAACTCTTCCCAAAAAATAGGCGTGGCAACTGGTGCTCCTTCTAATGCCCTTACTGCATAAGGTGCCACCACTGTTTGCCCAAAGGCATTACGCACAACATCGATATAAAGCCGGCCCCGTCTTTTTTCTTTCCGTGCTTCTAAAGTGTATTTTTTGGGATTGCTCTTCACAAGCATCATCGCTACCTGGCGAGCAAAGTGGCGCACTTCATTGAAATCAAACTCTCTTTTAATAGGAACAACAACGTGGAGCCCTTTGGACCCCGTTGTATTAACAAAGGCTTTTAGTTTTAATTTTTTTTCGAGCAGCTCTTTTAAAGCTTTTGCCCCTTCTACAACGCTTTTAAATCCTGCTTTTGGAGGAGGATCTAAATCAAAAATCAGTCGATCTGGAGTGCGTGGTTTATCAATGCGGGAAAGCCAAATATGGGGGGTGATGCAATTTTGATTGGCAAGCCAAGTCAGTGTGGCAAGGTCATTACAAAGCACCATTTGGATAGCACCCTTTCCTTCACGGCCAACACGTGCTGTTTTTAGCCAATTAGGATGTCCTTCGGGGGCATTTTTTTGGAAAAAACCTAAACCCGTAATACCTTGCGGATAGCGTTTCATAGAAATGGGCCGGTCTTTAATCAGTGGAAGCATCCGTTTGGATATTTTCTGGTAATAATCAGCCATCTCTTTTTTGCTAATTTTACTTTTTGGAAAAAGAAGTTTATCTGGATGGGTGATTGTCACTTTCATTTTGCTTTTTCCCTTTTTACAGATTTTGCAACTTTATCAGTGCGCAAACCTTTAAAGCGGGGATGGCGCAACTTGCCATCCTTTGTCCACTGGGTAAATTCCACTTCGCAGACAAGCGCTGGCCGCACAAAATGGGCTCCCTTTTCTTTGGGAGTCACTTTAAAAGGAGATTTTTCTGTTTTTAAACGACGCAGTTTTTTGGCTAAGCTTTCTAAAGTTTGAAAGGAGTAACCAGTTCCTACTTTTCCTGCATAGTGGAATGCTTTTTTATGATCATAATAGCCCACAAGGAGCGCACCAAATCCTTTCCTTGAGCCTTGTGGATTTGTATAACCACCAATCACAAGTTCTTGGCCGATGATGCACTTAAATTTCAACCAATCACGGCTTCTTTTGCTAACATAAATAGAATTAGCGCGTTTAGCGATAATACCTTCCCAACCTTTGTGAGCTGCTTTTTTGTAAAATGGGAGTCCTTTTCCTTTAATGTGAGGAGTATAAAGAGCAATTTTGGTGAAAGGGAAAAAATGTTTTAGAAGCTGCTTGCGAAAGATAAGCGGTAGTCCACGCAGATCATACTGGTCCCAATAGACCATATCAAAAAGGCAGTAGTAGACTTTAGGAACTTTTCCTTTTACCCGGCTTACATCGAGAACATTCATTCTATTTTGCAAAGTAGAAAAACTAGATACGCCTTCTTCATCAAAAGAGACAATCTCTCCATCAACAACATAATCTTTGCTCTCTCTATTTTCTAAATCTTGTGCAATTTCAGGAAAAGCATGATTAACCACCCTTGCATTGCGCGAATAGAGGAGGACCTTGCCTTTTTTTTTGACTGCAATGCAGCGCATGCCCTCAAATTTTTCTTCATAACTTCAGTGTGGAGTTGAAAAATAGTACTCTTTCAAAGTTGATCGCATGGGCGAAATAAA
>CAYSQP010000042.1:0-5909 GCA_964433285.1 uncultured bacterium
AATATGCGATAACTGTGCCACGGCGTAGGTCTTATACTTGAAAAAAAACAGAAATCGCTTAGAATGAAGGGAGATGAAAAGATTTTATTCTATTTTTTGTGCGCTCATTTTGTTATCAGCCTTGGGCTCCTGCATGAAAGAAGAGGAAGAAACGATCGACCTCGATAATATGGTGCAGGAAGAGGAAGATATTTTGGAGCAAACCCCTGGGGCTGATCTGCTTTATACTCCGCAAGAAGTTGTGATCAAAGAAACAGCAGAGTCTCAAATCACTGAAACCCAAAGGTGAGAAAAAATTCACCAGGCTAGGCAGCAATTACCTAGCTTCAAAGTCAAGCAGTCTTCGTTTAATTTCTAACCCAGATGAAAAGCCACCTAAAGTCCCATTTGTATGGATTACGCGATGGCAAGGGATCAAAAGAGGAAAAGGGTTCATCCCGCAGGCATTGCCGACAGCGCGGGCAGCTTTGGGGTTGTCTATTGCATAGGCTAGTGACATATAGGTCATTGTGCTGCCAAAAGGGATCTCTTGCAATTTAGAGAGAACTTTTTCTGTGAACGCAGGCAGCTGGAGTTTTAAAGAAAGAGGCGCAGGCTGTTTTTTTTGCGCATATTGGGAAAGCCAGTGCCAAAGGAGCGGGTTTTCTTCAGAAAAAGTTATACAAAACCGGTCAAACAAAGAAAGCTCGACGTTTGTGAGCTCTCCTTGGGTAAGCTGCAGCGCGACAAGAATTTTTGGTCCGCCGGCAATTGTTTTCACTTAGTGTTCATTTGGGAGATCATCTGATCTAACCGATCTAACTCTTCAAATCGTTTTTGGGGAATTTTTTTGCCTTCATACCACCATTCTGTCTGAGGAACACCATCAATGTAGAATGTAGTAGGGCCATGCCGTTTATCATTGTCCCAATTGATCTGCTGAGCAATTGCTTGACCATCTAAATAGTAAGTCTCAGAGCCGCTTTTAGCTCCATAAAGGTAATGGATCTCGCTTTTTTTCACACCATTTTGGAAATAGATTGCTTTGCCATGGAGCTTGCCACTGAGCCATTCTTCTAATGCCACTGGTTCTCCCGTAGGAGAAAAGATTCTTTTTTCCCCATGCAGCTGGTTAAAAGAGTAGTGGATAATACTTGCAGGCGTGCCGCTTTCATAGAAAGATTCTTTTCTTTCAACATAGCCATTGCGGACTAAATCTTTGGAAAGAAGCAATCCTTTAGCATCGCGCAAGATTCTATTGCCATTGCCTTTTTCCACTTTGGCCTCGACTTCATTATTCACAGAAAAATATTCGCCTTCTAAGAGCTCCTCGTCAGCATAGTCTTCAGTCGACATCGGAGTGCCATCGCTATACCACTTTGTGAGTGTATTGCGATGGGGTGAGAGCTGTACTTTTTCTTTTACAGGGACGCCAAAAGCATCATACACTGTCTCTTTGACTAGATTTCCTTCGTTGTAGAGGTAAAAGTACTGGATAGTTTGGCTATTGGGATAAGTGTGGGTGCAAGGGCCATGCAGCACTCTATTTTCATAGCTTGCCGTGATGGTCACCCCATTGCTCATGGTGGTGATGGCCTGCCCTGGGTAATTACGCTCCATCCATTCTTGCTTGGAAACGGGATAGCCAAATTTATGGACGAACCGTTCAGAGATGATGGAATCTTTTAAAAGTGCATCATTATTTACGCAGCCAGCTAAAAAGAGCAGGGTGCAAGCAAGTAAGAGAGCTCTCTTATTCATAGTTCCTCGCATTGAGTTTTTAGTCTAGAGTACATGATCCCGTAACTTTTGCGCTACAGCAGATAAGATACGGGCATGTTCTCTTTCAATTTCTTCAAATTCTACTGTTTTATCTTTGCCGCGGTAAAAAAAGCGCAGCGTCACATTCTTCCTATCTTTCCCGATTTTCTCACTTTTGTAAAGATCCAAAAGCAGCGTGCGTTCAAGAAAGGGGGAAGGAATTTCCTCAATCAGATTAAAAATCAGCCCAATAGGAGTCTCTTCTTTAAGCGTGATTGTCCAATCACGTTCTGTGCCAGGATAGATAGGAAGAGGTTCCATGTTTATTATTTTTCTTTTCAACAAAAGAAGATCGTGCATGTTCAGTTCAGCATAGTAGACTCTTTTTTCAATGTTGAGCTGTGCTAAATGAGAAGGGTGAACTTCGCCCAAAACGCCGATAAAAGCATCTTGAATTTTGATACGGCATTGACGGCCTGGATGGAAATTTTGCAGATGGGACCGCTCAAAGATAACAAGGGGAATGCCTAAAGATTCTAAAAGATTTTCAATGTGGCCTTTTAGATCATAGAAATCCACTTCCCTTGCTTTTTGATCAAAGTGATAGGGTGCGCTGCTGCCAGAGAGCAAAATGCCAACGGCGGCCTGTTCCACATACTTTTCTTTGTCTTTAAAATGGATTCTTCCTATTTCAAAACCAGAAATATCTTGATTCTGATGGGCCAAATTAAGTTCCACCACTTGGAGCAGTGAAGGGAGCAAGCTAGAGCGCAAAATCGATTGATCAATGGAGCGCGGGTGGAGCACATGGATCTCTTCTAAGTGAGGAAATGCTTTTTCAAGCGTCAATTGAGAGAGTTTTGGACTAATCAGATTGCAGGTGATAAATTCCTGCAAATTTTGCGCCAAAAGCTGCCTTCTGACGTCTGATTCAATCTGGTAAAGAGGAGCATCTGTCAAAGTCGATAAGCTATATTTAGGCATTGTTGCAGGGACAAGATTTTGGTAGCCATAGAGGCGTGCAATTTCTTCAATTAAATCAATTTCACTATGTAAATCTTGGCGATAGGAAGGGATTGAAACAGTTAAAAGATCAGGCTGTTCAGAGACCACTTTTATTTCCAACCGTTCAAAATAGGAGGCAATTTCGCGGATACTGAGCTCCGTTCCTAATAATTGATTAGCGCGAGAAATGCGGCAGCTGATGACTTTAGGAGAAAAAGTGTGAGTCGTTTTGTCAATAGCGCCTTTGCAAATGGAGCCGCCCAGCAGCTCAACAGCGCGCTCTAGAGCACTTAAAGCGCCTTGTGGATCGATCCCCCGTTCAAAGCGCTGAGCACTTTCCGTGCGCAGGCCCAGCATTTTACTTGTTTTGCGTATCGAATGAGGGGAGAAAAGAGCCGCTTCGATAAGCACCCGCTCTGTAGTTTCCACAATAGAGGAGGAGGCGCCGCCCATAATGCCTGCAAAAGCCAGCGGTTGTCTAGCATCGCAAATCATCAGCGCGCCCGCGGGGATTTCACGTTCCTGATTATCTAGCGTGACAAGAGAACCTTTGACATTAGAAGCAATGCGGATCTTATTGCCAGCGATCTTATCATAGTCGAATAGATGAAGCGGCTGACCAAATTCTAACATCACATAGTTGCCGATATCGACAATGTTATTGACACTTCTAATGCCGCACATTTCAAGCCTATCTTTTAGCCACTCGGGCGAGGGACCCACTTTGACCCCTTGCACTAGGCGGCAGCAGTAGCGCAGGCAGTTTGCAGAATCTTCAATTTCAACCTTGATTTTATCTTCTATAAAGCAGTGAGAATCTTCTTGGAAGCTGATCAGATGCCTTTGGATTTTCTGATTGAGAAACGCGGCAAGTTCTCGCGCAACCCCAATAACGCTCATGCAATGCGACAAATTAGGCGTCAGTGAAATTTCAAATACCGTATCAGACAGAACCTGTTCGATACTGTCGACCTCTAAACCTGCAAGCGTCAAAATTTTCGCTATTTTTTCAGCTGGCAAGTCAACATTCAAGTAAAGTTTGAGCCAAGAGAGAGGAAGTTTCATACAAAAAAATTAAACAAGTAGATACTCTTTATACCAGAGTAAAACATCAGAAGAAAGTGAATTTTTATGCAACAGGGCAGCTTTGAAGATCGCTGGATGAAAAAAGCGCGCATACTGACGCAAGCTTTACTATTTAGCGCAGCGCTGAATATCGCGCTTTTGGGAACATTTCTCTACTTTGTTTTTAAGGAGAAGGCAGCCCTATCGGTTGTTGAGATAGCACCGAAAGTAGAGACCGTGCTGACCGAGCAGATCACCATTCAAAAAGTTCTTGCCGATGATAGCCTCTTAAGCTTCCAGGAACTCCTTGTTCAGCTCGGAGTAAAAGACCATGTCGAGCAAGGATTTACAAAGCGGGATCTATCGCTAGCCTGCTTAGTGGCATTTCACCATTTCAATTTAGAGCGTGCGCTAGGCGGCATTGTGCTGCAGAAGAGAAAACTTTACTTTGCTAATCCAGAGACCAAGGAGATGCTCGAGCTCATTGCATTTCCAGGGCTTGCTGATTATCAGTATCAAGCCATAGTGCAGTATGCAGAGACAGAGAAATGGCCGCTCACCTCCCAGGGCATTTTTTTTGAGATCCAGGCACATGCTTTAAAAGATCCCTCGCTATTGGAAGCATTTTATTTGACACCCCATTTCCATTTTGTCCATACACTTTTTACCAAGGCGGGCACACTATTAAAAAAAGAGATTTTGGTGCAGATGCTAGCAGAGGGCAGCTGGACCATTTTGGATGATTTAACAGAAGAATTAAAGAAAACAGCCGATTTTTCCATTGAACAACGCCGGGCAGCGCTTGTCCGTTATTTGAGTGAAGGCTCTAAAACAGCAGCGGCACTGCTTGTACAAATGGATGCAGAATTTGCCTTAAGGAAACTTGATGATGGGCAGATCTTGCATCTATTTGAGTTATTAGGCGCGCATGTACCAAAACCATTTGCAAAGGAGATTTTAGCAAGTCCGCGGAGCGATTCTGTGCTCAAAAAAGCGGCCGCCGTGCTTTATGTGGCTGCGCAAGAGCCGATCCCCGATCCTTTAGATTTAAATCTGGCCAAGCAGCTTTTTTTAGGGATAAAAGTAGCTGAAGCAATCCCCACCTTGAAGATGATACCGATGCAGAAGAAGGGAGTTGTTTATATCATTCAGCCTGGGGATAGCTTATGGAAAATATCGAATAAGTTCAAAGTGCCTATTGAGGCGATTATGCGCCTCAATAAGCTAGAGTCAGAGCGATTACGTGTGGGCAAGCCGCTGCAGATACCAGTTAGAAAGGAGGCGGAGTAAGGCGAGATTTTGGATCGCTAGTATTTGTAGAGGTAGCATTTTCTTTTTTATCTGTTTCCATTCTTTTTTTAAGATCTTCAATTTTTATTCCATTGGCACAATCGCAGAGAGCTTGAGAGAGGTTTTCAGTGATGATGTGATTTGTTTCTGGATGGAGATGAAGATGCTGGTCGCTATTAATTTTTGCCATCTGTGCTAGCACATTAAATTCGATTCCAACTATAGTTTTTTCCTTTTTTGCAAAAACTTTTGCAACTGTTTCTATAATTTTCGTGTCCTCAAAATAGGCGTCTTTAGTGCATGGATGTTGTTTAAGGTATGAGATGATTACTTCTTGTTCAGGGAAGCGGGGTAAAGTTGTTTTTATTGACATTGACATAAGGACCTCCTATGACAAATTCAGGCTAGAACAGCATAGCGCAGGCCGGTAAAAAAGTATTTATAAAAAATTTAAGAGGGTAATAGATATCGCCTTAAAATTAGTGCAGTCGAAGTCGCATTCGTACTCTTCTATCAGTCTCTTCATAAAAAGCATTTAGTTTTCTAGCCATTAAAGTATACGCTGGATGAATTATGCGAGAGTACCAGTTATCCCAAAGAAGTGTTTGTGCAGGACATAAGCACGTTTGCCTTATACTTCCAGATACACCCCTAACGGTAGATGTATCCTCTTTTTCGTCCCAATGATCTTCGCGTCTTGTATAAGCGCAGACTGTTTCGGAAGTGATTCTTTCTCCATCTCCATATTCCATGCTGATATAACATCCTTGAGGTTTAAATGGAAATATGCAAGTAAATACACTCTTTTG
>CAYSQP010000043.1:0-5866 GCA_964433285.1 uncultured bacterium
AATCAGGAATGATTAAAGGCATTGGCCCGGCCTATGCAGAGCGCATTGTACGCGAATTTGGCACAGAAACGCTCAGCGTGATCGATGAGGATCCTGAAAAACTGCTGAGGGTCTCTGGCATTGGCCTAGGGCGGTTAAAAAAGATAAAAGAGTGCTGGACAGATCAAAAAGAGATCCGCCATGTCATGATCTTTTTAAGAGGCCATGGCGTTAGTCCCTCTTATGCCCAAAAAATCTATAAAGCCTATGGCGATGAGGCCATTGAAAAAGTCAAAACTAATCCCTTTGCCCTTGCGCAAGAAATCAAAGGCATTGGTTTTAAAAGCGCTGACCGCATCGCTAAAAATTTAGGCATTCCTGCTGATAGTCCCGAGCGTATTGATGCAGGGATTGAACATATCCTTTGGGAGACAAGCACTGAGGGCAATGTCTGCTTCCCCATAGAGGCTTTAATCCCACAGATCAAAGAAGCTTTAGGTGTAGCTGACAGCGCCATCTTATTGCGGCTTACAGAACTTATCCAAGAAGGGAAGATCATCCAAGATGGCAATCTAGTCTTTGTAAGGCTTCTCTATCTAGCTGAAGCAGGGATTGCTAAGGAGCTTGCACGACTATTATCTGCTTTTTGTATCCTTCGATCCGTCGATCAAGAAAAAGCAATCGTGTGGACAGAAGAAAAATTTAAGATTCAATTTGCCAAAGAGCAGGCAGAAGCCATTATGCGGGGTGTCTCTGAAAAGATCTTGATCATCACAGGCGGGCCAGGGACAGGAAAAAGCACCATCACAAAAGCGATTTTGGCCATTTGTGAGAAACTCACCAAACGGATCTTGCTGGCAGCTCCAACGGGAAGAGCGGCAAAAAGGATGAGTGAAATTACCCATAAAAAGGCCTCTACAATCCATAGTCTTTTAGAAATGGATTTTAAATCGGGCCGTTTTAAGCGGGACCGCAACCATCCTCTTGAATGCGATCTACTCATCATCGATGAGTCGAGCATGATCGATACATTTTTGATGCATAGCTTGCTTAAAGCTATCCCCTCCCATACTAGGGTTATTTTTGTAGGCGATATCGACCAGCTGCCGAGTGTCGGACCTGGCAATGTGCTCAGAGATATGATCGCAAGCAGCAGTGTGCCAGTGGTTGTCCTTAAAGAGATTTTTCGGCAGGCAAAAGGCTCTCAAATTGTGCTCAATTCCCATCGCATCAATCAAGGGATTTTTCCTGACTTATCCTATCGGGAAAATAGCGACTTTCTTTTTATTGAATCCTTAGAGCCAGAAGCTATTTTAAATCAGATCATTGAACTTCTGATCAGCCTCCCAGAAAAATATGGATTTGATTACTTTGAAGAAATCCAGGTCCTTTCTCCTATGAAAAAAGGGATTATCGGCATTGAAAATCTCAACACTGTGCTCCAAGCGCGCTTTAATCCTTCTTCTGCATTTATTTTTAATCGCGGGCGGAAATTCCAGGTTGATGACAAAGTGATGCAGATGCGGAACAATTATCAAAAAGAGGTGTTTAATGGCGATGTGGGGTTTATCCAAGAGATCGATTTAGAGGCTCAAACGCTAAAGGTCTCCTTTGATGAGAAAATTGTTCCTTATGAATTTTTAGAACTCGATGAACTCGAACTAGCGTATGCTGTCTCAATTCATAAATATCAGGGATCTGAATGTCCTTGCATTATTATTCCAATCCATACGTCCCATTTTAAGCTGTTATATCGCAATTTGCTCTATACAGGAATCACAAGAGGGAAAAGATTGGTTGTTTTAGTCGGCACAAAAAAGGCGCTTGCCATTGCAGTGCGCAATGAAGATGTAAAAAAAAGACATACAGCGCTGCAAACAAGGGTTAAAGAGGGTGTTGTCAAATTAAAGAATTTCGATTTTTGATGGATTTTTTTGCTAAATTGAAAATTGATTCGCAGGACCTAGTTAAATTAACTAGGCCAAGAAGCAGTTTTCAATTTAGCAAAAAAAGACACAAAAAGCGATTGCGTGAATTTGACAAACACCCTCTAAAGAGCTTGTCTTAGTTGCGGCGCCACAGGGCAACTTCTAATCCATAAGTTGCATGCTTCTTGTTTTGCAATAGAGGCTCTTTCTGCTTCAGCTTGCATGGCAATATCGCGGAAAAATAGACTGATATCAGTGAAACTATTCCAAGTAAAGTTGCAAAAATCAATGCCAGTTAAAACAGCAAAATTTCCAATATTTTGCGGTGATGAATAAACAGCTAAATAAATCTGATAAATATCAATAGCTCTTGCAGCTGCTGTTAAATAGGGAATTTCTGGACCCCAAAGAATGATCGTGCGTGCTAGCCAAGCAGAAATTAAAACAGTAAACTTTCTCTCTATAATCCATTGTGCAAGATCGATTGTGGCATTAAAGATGCGCGTGATTTGCAGTGGGGTATTATTGATCAGAAAAGGAATCATCACTGCTGCGGTAAAATGGATAGTTGCAGTATAGGCGTAATAACAGCCGAAGCATGCAGCAGCAAAAACCGCTATTGTAATAGTCACTTTTAAGAAAACATTATCTACTATGGAAGAAACGATATTAGGAATATGGATCCAGCAAACCCTTTTCCAAAGAGGATAAAAACTTCTTCCAGACTCTCTTTCTGCTATTTCAATAAGTTCTCCATTTTCTTTAACAGCATTTTCAAAAATCGCTTTTAAGACCTGCTCTCTATTATTTAGGGGAAATCGGTACCTAGTCCTACTCGTAGGATATAATGCGCGCTGAAGATTCACTGCATCCCCTTGTCCACCAAGCCAGAGCAAAGCCTGACTTTTGGTAGGGCCATCTATCCCTTCACAATTTCTAAAACTATCTAAGACTCTTTGAACGTAAGTTGGCGAGATCATATTGATGTTTGGGGGAGTAAAATTTCATGGGCTACAACGACCCATTCTAATAGCTCAGGCGGCAGTCCATTTTGAGCGATCTGCTCTAAATTCAGCGCCTCTAAGAATCGGTTTCTTCGCTCTTGCTCATCCTGCTCGCAAAGAGCATCGATCAGTTGTTTTTCACCCTTGACAACGCGCAAAAGAGTCTCTCTCTCTAAGCCAGTTAATGTAGCTAATCTAGATACTTTTTGCATGCATAACAACGATTCTCTAAGTCCTTCGCTTGCGACATTTCCCTGTTTCATCTTTTCAACGCTATCTTTGCCTAACTGTTCAAGGGATTTTATACCTTGTCTAAAATGTGCCTTTTCAACTCGATCCGATGGTAATTTATCTCTAATTGCATCTAATGTAAAAAGCTCATCCACAAAATCGGACCAATCTAAATTTTGATTTGGAAGATGTATTGGATGTAAATTGCGAATCAAAGATGCAAATTGAGTTAAAGAGTTGCATAAAGCAAAGTCGGCTGAAAGCAGCTCTTTAAAAATATCATCAGCGCGTCTTAGCTTATTATCAAAAATGCGTCTATCTTCAATCTTTCTCCAATCTCCTACTTGATCGCGGAGCCAATCGGTGATTTTCTCGCGGAAAATTTGAGATTTTTTCACTTTTTCTTGGATCGCAGCAAGAATAAACTCCTCTGTGTATTTTTCGAAAAAACGTCTTGTATATAGAGAACGATCCAAATTTTGACTTAAATGTTCAATCACATTTTGTGTCCCAGGAATCGCAAGCAGCTGGCCCATCCCAGCCATGTATTGATTATAACTATGCGTATCTGATCCAAGGTATCTTTGAATCTGCGCAAGGGCAATCTCTTTTCTTTTATAAGCTAAAAGTTCAATCAAACACTCTTTGAGTGTACCTTGAGCAATTCCATCTTCCCCCTTTGCATTATCGTACAGTTCCATCGCTTCACCCATAAAGCGAGCGCCACAATGCTTTCCAGCAATGGCTAAACTCAATGCCACCCGCGCCTGATTTTCAAGTAGATTGCGATACACTTGCTGATTATTACTGCCACGATTTTGAAACTCTCTAAGGTCTTGCTGAGCTTTATGGATAGAAAAGCGGGCAGCATCTTCAATCTGCTGATAAAATGCCATCAGCTGCGGTGTATCATAGGCAGGCGGCGTTCCTAAAAATGCCACCCTTCTTTGAACATGACCTACAAATTTGATTAAACTTTCTCTTAATTCATATTTAGTATAAGTAGTACTACCTTCTCTACGGCTTATCGGAGCCATGTACCCAGGCTCTCCTGGGCGATCAAAATTGATCTGGTCAAATATCTCTAATAGGTGATTGACTGTGACATCAGCAGGGATTCCGCTGACATCAATGGCGATTTCTTTTGTCTGAATATGAGCAATATCGATCTCTTTGCCTGCAAACTGCTGCAAAAATGGAATATTTTTATTTCCACGCATCTCATTGTAAGTATTGCGGCATGCTGTTGTTATAAAACACCAGCCCATGCTAGCAATCCAAAAGAAAACTTTAAAAACAGCAAGGTAAATATCCGCTGGAGGACGAAATTGGCTTAAATCTCCATAATAACCAAGCACAATATGCTTAAAAGAGGTCCCTGAATGGCGCACTGTCTGATAGGCTGACTTGATAGTTGAAGTAAAAAGAATTTTTATTAACTTAAGCACCCGAAAAGCGATATTTTCGACTCTTTGAAGGTTAGATGCCTGTTTTTGCCTAGCAAATTGGCTAAAATCAACCTGAAAAGGGGGATTCAAATTTAAAGTTAACGCTAAAGCCATAATTGGAATTTTTTATTTATTTTCAGAGAAGATTATACAGGAAAAGGTACTTATAAATTAAGCAATTCTTTCGCCTGGTTTTGCCTTTTCTAAGTTTAAAAGCTCTATGCCGCCCTCATGTAGCGCGGTGAGTACCATCCCCTGGCTTTCAATGCCCATCAGCTTGGCAGGCTTTAAATTGGCCACGACAACGATTTTTTTGCCAATCAGCTGCTCAGGGTTTTCAAAGTAGTGGGCAATGCCCGACACAATGGTGCGCGTCTCTGTCCCAATGTCAACAGTTAATTTGAGCAGTTTTTGGCTTTTAGCCACTTTTTCGACTGCTAGAATCTGACCTACGCGCAGGTCCACTTTTCTAAATTCATCAATAGAAATTTCGTGCGTTGTTGCTATTTGTTCCATAGTTTGTTTTTTGGGTTGTTTTAGTTTTGCAATTTCATTTTCAATGACCTCATCTTCGACTCTTTTAAATAAGATCTCAGGGTTAGCAAGAACCTGTCCTGCTGGAATCTTATCTTCTAAGATGAAACGCCACTGTTTTTTGTCTAGAGGATGGGCAAATCCAAGCATTCTCCACAATTTTTCTGCTGTATCTGGAATCACAGGAAAGGCAACTAGGGCAAGTACCTTTAAACATTCTAAACAGCAAGCAATCACTGTATTCATGCTACTATGCTTCTTTGGATCTTTAGCCAGTTGCCATGGCTTTTTGGCATCGAAAAACACATTGCCTGCCTGGGCAAGCTCCATGATCTCTTGGCAGGCTTTTCGCACGTGGAACTGCTCGAAAGAATGGCGAATTTTTTCACTTAAAAAACCCAACCTTTCAATAAAAATCTCATCTTCCTTATCAAAATCGTTCATGGGCGGCACTTTTCCTTGGCAATGTTGATGCGCAAAGACAAGGGTGCGATTGGCAAGATTACCAAATTTTCCAAGCAGCTCGCTATTGCAGCGCGCTTGGAAATCTTTCCAGGAAAATTCAGCATCTTGCGTTTCAGGAGCATTGGCTGCCAAGTAGTAGCGGATCTGATCAGCAGTAAATTGTTTGAAGAAGTCTTCTAATTCGATATACCAGCCTTCAGATTTACTAAATTGGCGCCCTTCTAAATTTAAAAACTCATTGGCAGGCAGCTCATCGACAAGTTTATAAGGCTGATTT
>CAYSQP010000044.1:0-1198 GCA_964433285.1 uncultured bacterium
CGATGAAAAAGGCCATCCCACACAACATAAAATAACCCGTATTGAAGGCTATCATGGCCTAAAAAAAGTGGAAATGGAATCAGCAGGCGTCGGCGACATTATTAATATCGCTGGCATTGCCGATATTGATATCGGCGATACTATTTGTGATCCGGAGCATATTGTGCAGCTACCTCCTATTGCCATCTCTGAACCCACCGTTTCTATTGATATGATGGTCAATAATGGTCCTTTTGTCGGCAAAGATGGCAAACATGTAACCATGAACAAAATTAAAGATCGCCTAGAGCAAGAAAAAAAGGCCAATATCTCGTTAAAAATTGAGCCTGTACCCGGCAGAGAAGACGCCATGCGCATCTCTGGAAGAGGCGAACTTCACCTTGCCGTGTTAATTGAAGCAATGCGCCGTGAAGGCTATGAATTTACCATTTCAAAACCACAGGTAATTTTAAAAGAAGAGCATGGTGAAAAATTAGAGCCTTATGAAATTGCTCATATTGAAGTCCCTGAAGAATTTTCTGGCACGATTATTGAAGAGCTTTCGCGACGAAAAGGTGAAATGCGCTTTTTAAATACAAATGAACAAAAAATCACTTCCATCGATTTCTTTATCCCCACACGCGGCCTAATGGGCTACCGCAACCAATTTTTAACAGTGACGCGCGGTTTAGGCATCCTCACCTCAGTCTTTGATTCCTATGGACCTTGGAAAGGCGAAGTGCCAGGTAGATCCCTTGGTGTGATGGTCTCAAATGCACTAGGCAAAGTCACCTCTTACGCCTGTTTTAATCTCCAACCACGGGGCGCACTTTTTGTCAAAGCGGGCGATGATACCTATGAAGGGATGATTGTGGGCGAACATAGCCGTGATAATGATATTGTAGTTAATGCGACACGGGAAAAGCAGCTAACTAACGTCCGCGCTTCTGGGAAAGATGAAAATATCATTTTAACCCCACCCCGCCAATTTACGCTCGAGCAGGCCATTGACTATATTCAAGATGATGAACTTGTTGAAGTGACCCCTCATTTCACCCGCCTCCGCAAACGGCTACTGACGGAAAATGAGCGGAAAAGACAGTCTTAATAAACGTGCCCGTTATTAAGAAACCTATCTTAACATACTAATCCACTGTAATTTACAATTTATTGAATTAACTGTAATTAAACTATTAATTATAATATAATACTATGCATG
>CAYSQP010000044.1:1298-5844 GCA_964433285.1 uncultured bacterium
AATTTATTGAATTAACTGTAATTAAACTATTAATTATAATATAATACTATGCATGATACAATTACCGTTAGATCTTTTAAAATCAGTTAATTCCTTCCTTGATCCTTATGACAAAGGAGCATTTAATCTGACATGCACCTATCTCAATCAAATTGCACTTACAAATGATGATCGATTCAAAGTAGAAACGATCAATTTATCGATAAAAATTAGAAGGGAAACGAAAAAAAATCGAAAATTGAGTCAACTGCTGATCGCTTATGAAGCTGTCAGAGAAGAGCGTTTTTGGATGCGCATCACACCCAATTGTTTTAAGCAGTGTTGCTACCAAGAAACTGTTGTGAGGGGCATTATCCAGCCTGTGATTAGCACACGCGCAAAAAAGCTCAACGACCTACAAACCAAAGAGTCTCAAAACCGCACAATTCTTCAATTAACTAAACTTAGTTAAGCTACGGTTTTTGCCCGATTCAAACAGGCAAATAGAGCATTAGCCTCTTGTTTTTAATGGGAATGTTTTACAAAATTGCAATTAAAAATTCAATCTTTTAAAGAACAAATTTTAATTTAAATGTTTGATAAAACTGAATCGATGATTTCAAAAATGTTTAATCAGATTGCGCCTACCTATGACTTTTTAAACCATTTTCTTTCATTTGGCATAGACAAGCGTTGGAGAAAACGGCTCATTTCCCAGCTTCCTCGCATGGAAAAATTGAAAGTTTTAGATATCGCCACAGGGACCTGTGATCAGCTAATGGCGATCATGGACCACTCTTTGGCAACTATCGATGCCATCGGCATAGATATTGCGGAAGAAATGGTGAAATTAGGGCAAGAAAAATTGCAAAAAAAACGGTATGCAAGCCGGGTAGAGCTCAAAATTGCAAGTGCCGCCCAGTTACCCTTTAGCGATGAGACTTTTGACTGTGCCACCATCTCTTTTGGCATTCGCAATATGGAGCAAATCGAAGTCTGCTTAAAAGAGATTCAGCGTGTGCTTAAAAAAGGCGGCCGGCTGCTCATATTGGAGTTTTCTCTCCCTAAAAATCGACTTATACGCGCCTGCGCTCTCTTTTATTTACGCTCGCTGCTACCCCGTCTTGGCGGCCTCATTTCAAAAAACAAAAGCGCTTACTCCTATTTAAATCAAACAATTGAAGATTTCCCTTATGGAGAAAAATTTTGCAGTCTACTGCAAAATATTCCATTTACCAATGTGAAATGCACCCCACTTACATTTGGCATCGCCTCTCTTTATCAAGGGGATAAAAGGTGCAACTGATCCTAAGTAATTACAGCGCACTCCATTTTCAAACTACAAAAACAATCGCCCCTTTAAATCTTTTCCATTGGCTTGATGCACTCTCCTTTTTCCCAAAAGTTTACTGGAAATCAAAAGATGTAGAAATTGCGGCAGTCGGGAAAATCTTAGAATTTGAAAAGCCTCCTATTTTTGATCCTGCAAATCAGTCTACGGCCCGTTTTTTTGGAGGAAAAGCTTTCTCCAAGCCACAAGGGCTTTGGGATAGCTTTCCTCCATCGATTTTTTTTCTTCCTGCTTTTGAAATCATTCAACAAAAAGAAAAAACAGTGCTTTTGATCCATTCTTTAGAGGCATATCAGCAAGAAATACCACTGTTTTCTCCCCATAAAAAACCATCTCTTTTAGTTCTCTCTAGGAAAGATGAGCCCTCTTATAGCAAGTGGGAGCAGCTAGTGACTGATTTTTTGCACAATAAAAAAGGGATTGAAAAACTCGTACTTGCAAGACAAACTACTTTAGAGCTATCCAAGCAACCAGCGCCTTTCCATCTTTTATCCCAAATAGAGCAACCAAGTGGAACTTTATTTGGCCTTCAGTTTTCAGCTCACAAAGCCTTTATTGGGGCAACACCTGAAAAACTTTATCAAAGGCGCAATAGAGAGATTTTTAGTGAGGCTATTGCTGGTACACATCCCAATATTCAACAGCTTTCAAAAAGCAGAAAAGACAAAAGAGAATTCCAATTTGTCAAAGACTACATTAGAGAAGCATTAAATCCTCTGTGCAAGACGCTGCAAGAAGGAGAAGATCGCTTTTTAAAAGCAGCCAATGTGCATCATCTGCATTGTCCTTTCCATGGAGTATTGAAAGAGATGGCAACGGATGCCATGCTGCTTGATGCATTGCATCCAACGCCTGCTGTCAATGGATTTCCTAAAGAGAGTGCATTAGATTATTTGAGAGATGTTGAGCCTTTTGATAGAGGTTGGTACGCTTCAGCACTTGGATATTTAAGCCAACAAGAGGCTGATTTTGCAGTGGGCATTCGCAGTGCGCTCATTGAAGGAACTCATATCCATCTGTATGCAGGCGGCGGCCTTGTTGAGGGCTCTTCTGCTGCCGCTGAGTGGGACGAGCGCGAACAAAAGATTGCTCTTTTTAAAAAGATATTTAAAGAGATGCAACCACAGAGGAAACAAGGATGAAAGAACAAACTGCCACTTTAAATGATCATTGGGCGGCGCAGCTTATTGATCTTCTTGTACAGCAAAAAGTGGACTACTTTTGCCTCTCTCCTGGTTCTCGCTCCACTCCCCTTGCGATTGCACTTGCCAATCACCCCAAAGCCCGCTCCTTTGTGCATTTTGATGAACGGGGTACTGCCTTCCATGCCCTTGGATATGCAAAAGCAACACATCGGCCTGCTGCTATTATCACAACCTCTGGCACCGCTGTCGGAAATCTATTTCCTGCTGTGATGGAAGCTTCTTTAAGTCATACCCCTTTAATTGTGATTACTGCTGACAGGCCGCCCGAGCTGCGCGACACTGGCGCCAATCAAACTGTCGATCAGGTCAAAATCTTTGGCAATTATGTCCGCTTCGCAATCGACCTTCCACCCCCCACTTCTGCTATCGCGAATAACTACCTTGCTACATCGATTGCACAATCTGTTTTTATCTCTCTGCAAGCCCCCGCTGGTCCTGTGCATCTTAATTGCATGTTTCGCGAACCTTTTTTTTCAGAATCCCCCCTTCAAATCTCTCCACTGCCTGTTTTAAACTATGCAGCTTGCGCACCTTATCCCTCTGAAGAGTTACTGATCCAATGGGCAAAAAATCTTTCGCACTATGAAAAAGGGGTGATTCTTTTAGGCGAGCTGCCAAAGACAATCCAGAAGTCATCTATTATCGCGCTTTCAAATAAACTGGGATGGCCCATTTTACCTGATATCTTCTCCGGTTTTCGCACCGATGAAAATCTGATCTCCTACTATGAGCTTATCTTTAACAGCATCACTGATATGCCGTATGATGCTTTCTTCATTTTCAGTTATTGCTATGTCTCTAAAACTGCCTCTGAATGGCTGCAGAAATCTAAACGCTGTTTTCAAGTGATTGGCCATCCTCTGCGCTCTGATCCTGCCCATAGGATCACTGATAGAGTCTTATGTGCACCTGATCTTTTTTGTGAAGCTCTTCTGCCTTGGATCCCCCAAAAAGATCAAAGCTACTTTAAAGAATGGCAAGATCATAATCAAAAAGTGGCGGAAGCACTCCCGCATTGTTTTGAAGAAAAACAAAAACTCTCTGAACCCTCTTTATTTTTCTTTTTGCCCCCAGAGATACCCCTTTTTTTAGCCAATAGCATGCCCGTAAGGGATGCAAGCTTTTTTTTGCCCCCAAAAAACCAGGGGCCGATTTTTGGAAATCGGGGCGTATCGGGCATTGATGGCAATATCGCCACTGCAATTGGGATTGCGCAAGGCTTAAAACAGCCTTTGATTGCAGTTATCGGAGATCTTGCTGGCTTGCACGATCTTAATTCTTTAGCGCAAATGAAACATGCAAAATATCCTGTTATTTTAATGATTATTAATAATCAAGGTGGGGGCATTTTCTCTTTTCTTCCCATTGCTAAAAAAGAGGATCTATTTGAAAAATTTGTTGCCGGCGCACACAATTTTTCATTTGAATATGCTGCTAAGCTATTTGATCTTCCCTACCATCTACTTCAAACAGCTGAAGAGCTTATCGCTTTTTTGCACCGCCCGCTCCAGAGCTCTTGTCTGATTGAAATTGAAACAGATAGACAAGAGAATTATGCTCTGCACCAGCAACTTTATCAAACGATAAAACAATGTCTGCACTCTGTTTCTTGCACGGTTTTTTAGGCTGCCATGAAGATTGGAAACCTATCATTAATGCGCTCCCCGAGCTTTGCTGCCATGCCATTGACTATACAGGATTGAATTTAGAAGAGATCCGACATAAAATTGCTGCCTTAAGCCCTGCGCCAGAATTTTTTGTGGGCTATTCAATGGGCGGCAGGATTCTACTCAAACTCCAATTAGCCTCTACTATTTTGTTTTCTGCACATCCAGGCCTTACGACAGAAAAAGAAAGAGAAGAGCGCAAAAAAAGCGACTCTTTTTGGATTGAAATGATAGAAAATAGGCCTTTTCCAGAATTTTTAAATGCCTGGTATGCACAAGATCTTTTTCTTTCCTTAAAAGAAAATCCCTCTCTATTTGAAAAAGTAGTAGAGCGTAGAAAAAAG
>CAYSQP010000045.1:0-5840 GCA_964433285.1 uncultured bacterium
CAACCACCTTAGAAAGTGTTAAAAAATCCCTCGCCCTTCTGATGCCAGGTGGACTCATCTCAGTGACTTGCTATCCGGGCCATTTGGAAGGGGCCAAAGAGCAAAAATCTCTGATTGCTTTTGTAGAGCAGTTAGACCCTTCTATTTGGAATATTTGTCACCATCTTGCTTTAAATCGCTTTAAAAGCCCTTCTCTATTACTAATTCAAAGAAATATTTAACAAAGTAAAATCAAATAATTTTGACTAATTGTTAATATATTGCAAAGACGATATAATGATGACATTAAGACTAAAAGAGGTTTTATCCATGCGAATTGAAGCCAATCTTTTCCGTGAAGCTGCAGTTCTTGAGCAGGTTGAAAAATCACTTGAAGAACAGGGCGAACTTACTCCCGATGCACTCTCTGAAATCTCGGAGGCTTTAGAAAGCTTAGATACCGGATTTAGAGACCGAGTGATATCTGCTAAAAAAAAGCTTGTCGACCGCGAAATCAGTTTAATCTTAAGCCGCGCAAAGGACTTAGAAAGCTCGGTGACTGATAATCATCTAGATCAAGTTGCCGCCAAAGTAGATGCTTTAAAAAATTCTCTTTTATCCTTTGAAAATAGACATGGAGATGACTACAGTTTTATCCATGAAGCCCATGCATTTTTAGACTGCGTTGAAAAGCTTCAGGAGCACAATGGTTTTGACAATGCTCTTTTAAAAAAGAAGTTAGATGCGCTTGTAGATCTGCTTTCTGCCCGATTACAGAAAGAGATTCCTCCTGAAGAGGCTGAACTTATTTTTGATCTATTTGAACTTGCTGAAGCGGTTCATCACCACAAAAAAGGAATCGAAGAGAGATTACTCGATCTAAAAAGTCGATTAAAATCCAAAAACCAGGTTATAAAAATCGACCGAAGCCAAGATAACGATGATACATTAAAAAAAGTTCTTTTAGAAGTCGGCCATGAAATTGCTGGTAAAACATTTGAAGGCGATACAGAAGGCTGGTTCAAAGAGCTCGATCAATATACTGAAACCCCTAGCTTTGTGTTTCGTAACAGTACGATTCTTGCATAATATAGAAGCTGCCACAAACGACAATCCGCTCTTTTGCCGCTTTTGCATGCGCTATCCCTTCCTTAATTGTTATTTCTAAAAAATAGGGAATATTGAATTTTTTCACATAAGGGACAAGTTCTAACACAGGCGCTGTTAAACCATCTTTGGACTGCACCAGATGAAACGCAGTTGCTAGTGGTGCAATCTGACAAAAGCAAGGTGCCATCTCTTTAGTCGGCGACATTCCCAACACAAACCGGAATTTTTCATTGGGGAAATGGAATTCCAAAGCGTGCGTCAGATGCTTAAATCCATCTGGATTATGAGCCACATCAAAGACCATGTTTCCTTTGATCTCAAAGCGGCATAAAGGGCGGTACTGCAGCCCTTTTTCACTTGGAATAGAAAGCAAAGAAAGTGCCTGCTTTGCCACCGCTTGATTTTCCTGATCATAAAAAGAAAAATTGCCTTCGACTTCATAGAGAGGAGAGCAGTGAAAAATAGCTGCCTGTTTGATCGCCTCTGCTTTAGCATGAGGCCCAATGACTAAAGGAACTTTACGCTTTACAATCCCTGCCTTTTCAGCCGCAATCTCCTCTAGCGTCTCCCCTAAATAGGGGACATGTTCGCGGCTAATAGAAGTAATTATAGAGACAAGAGGATGGATTAAATTAGTCGCATCCAACCTGCCTCCCATCCCCACTTCAATCACAGCAATATCCACCTTTTCCTCTCTGAAATAATCAAAAGCCAAGTAGGTCGCCATCTCAAAAAAGGTCGGCGTTATTTTTTCTTCTTCTGCAATCTTAAAGAGTTTTTCAAGGCCGCTTTTGACTCTTTCTTGAGGGATAAGAGAGTCAGAAATCTGAATTCTCTCTTCAAAGGCAAAAAGATGAGGTGAGGTAAAAAGGCCTGTTTTCAAACCAGCTAAACTGCACGCTTTGGCTATTTTTAAAGAGACAGAGCCTTTGCCATTGGTACCGCCAACATGCACTGTGGGGAAACTCTTTTCAGGGTGTCCTAGCCTTTTTGAAAAAAGGTGAGGTACTGAAAGATCTTTGCTAAACCGAGGAAGCGAAAGCAATTTAGTGTATGGCATGCTGGAAAATCTTGTAAAATGTCTCTTCATTTACAAAAGAGCAGCCCAGTGTTAGCATCGGCTTTAATGTCCCATGATAATCAGATCCACCGCTAATCAAAAGACCCCTTCGCTCTGCGGCTTTAATCCATCTTTTTTCTTGCTGCGGTAAACAATTCGCATAGAGACATTCAATCCCATCGAAAGGTTTCTCTAAAAGTTTAAATACCTTTTCCCCTTCACCTAGGAAATGGGGATGAGCCAAAAAGGCTTTCCCTCGTGCGCTATGGATTAAATCCAGCGTTTCATCCACTGTAAAAGGCTCCCCTGCATCATAGCAAATTTTTCCATCTCCAATGTAAAGATCAAAGGCTTGCTGGACACTTGTCACAAACCGATGCTTCACTAAAAGCTCGGCAATATGGGGCCTCCCTAAGGTTTCAGTTCCCATTTTTTCTAACTCTTCTTCAGGGATTGGCATCTGTCTTTTTTTTAATTTTTCTAAGATGCGGTAATTTCTCAATTTTCTCCGCTCTTTATGCTTTTGGCAAAAGGCATGAATAAGCGGACTTTCTAAATCAAAATCATAAGCCAAAATATGGACATTAAGGCCATCATAAGAAGAAGAAAATTCTGCGCCTGCCCCTAAAATAATGCCATTTTTTTTAGCTGCTGGAATTGCTTCTGCATAAGCGGAAATCGTATCATGATCAGTGATGGAAAGGGCAGAAAGTCCATTTTTTTTAGCAAGTACAATAAGCTCCTCTGGGCTATCTGTTCCATCTGAAAAATAGGTATGGCAGTGCAAATCTGCTTTGAAAGTTGTCATAGTTGATATGGGATTTCGCGGACCTCCATTTCAAGGTCGATCCCCTTTTTCTCTTTTACAATTTTTTGGACAAGTGCTGCCAGCTCTTTCACATCCTTTGCAGTTGCCCCTCCCTTATTCACAATAAAGTTGGCATGCATGGGAGAAATACAAGCCCCGCCAATAGATAATCCTTTCAATCCGCATGTTTCTATTAAGGCACCTGCAGAAGCCTCTATTGGATTGCGGAACACACAGCCCGCAGATTTATCTTTGTAGGGTTGGGTTTTCACACGATAATCAATCAAGGTAAGCTGCTTTTGCCGTGCCTGCTCTGAAACAGTTAAAATAAAACGGGCAGCCACAATAGCCCCTTTCTGTTTTTGAAAGGAAGAAAAACGATACCCAAATGTGATCTTTTCTTTGGGCAAAATCTGGCAATCTCCCTCAGGATTAATATAAGTCACCTCACGCAGCACAGTAAATGTATCGCTGCCGCTAGCACCTGCATTCATGTAGATTGCTCCACCAACACTGCCGGGAATACCGGAGGCAAACTCAAGACCTGCGAATCCTTTTTTTGCCGTTTGAACTCCCAGAAGAGAAAAAGTGTAGCCAGCACCTACATACACCTCATTATCCTGGTACTGGCAAAAGACAATTTTATTGAGAATCACAAGCCCATCAAAGCCGCGATCGTCAAATAGACTATTAGAACCTTTTCCAATGACAATGTAGGGTAGATTTTCTAGCTGGCAAAAAAGAATCAACTCTTGCATTTCTGCAATAGAGCTTACTTCTGTGAAAAACTTTGCAGGGCCACCAATTCCAAAAGTGGAAAGTTCACTGAGCTGTTTCCCCTGCTGAAACTTCGACAAGGACGTCATTTCCTGTTTCCTGATAAATTTTATCTAGAATTGCGTTCACAAATGCCGCACCCTCTTTTCCACCATATTTGCGTGCTAGGCGCACCGCTTCACTGATTGCCACTTTGGGAGGAAGAGCATCTTTTAAAAATTCATATAGAGCTAGCCGAAGGACATTAAGCTCAACGCGTGTGATCCTTTCAAACGCATAATTTTCAGAAGCCCCTTTAATTTTCTGGTCAATCTCGGGGCGCTCTTGCATGATCTTTTCTTTCATTTCTTGCGCTGCCGTCACTGTTTTTTTAGGGATAAAAAACTGCCTCATCATAAAAGGGACCATATCCTCTCCATCTGCTGCGGAAAAATCCTGGCAATAGAGGAGATGGAACACAATTTCACGAAACTTTTGTCTAGATAGCGCCATAATCTGGCCAGTATAGCAGCTTATGGTTTTTTCCTCTAACTTCCTAGGAAATGACTAATAAAATTTTTATATATATACGTGCCGTAATTATAACTGGCTGCGGAGCATCCAAGCTGCTTTTTCATGGAATCCTAAGCGGCGGGCCATAAGATCTACAGTGGCCTGATCGCCATGCTTCTCTGAGAGCATCGCCAGATTGCGCTCTTCGCGGATCACCGTTTCATGGCCGTCGATCAGCTCTTTAATCATTTCAAATTTTGGCAGAATTTTGGAACCCTCTTTGATCGAAGAGAGCTTGCGAAATCCCTCTGTTGTTGCTTCAACATAAAATCCCAAAGCACGGATGCGCTCGGCTATCTCATCGATGGCGTCGGCCATTTCCTCATAATGTTTTTCAAATAGTAGATGCAAAGAGAAAAATTCAGGCCCGGTGATATTCCAATGGAAATTCTGCGTTTTTAAATAGAGTAGGTAAGTATCAGCAAGCACTTTTGAAAGAGCACCACTGACTGACGCTCTCTGGTTTTCATTCATCCCGGTGTGCAGCTCCATGTATTTTCTCCTCGTTACTTTGGATATACTTTTTTTTATTACTTTTTTCAAGTACACTTAAAAATTATGACCTTCCACTCGATCACACCCTTCATTGAGATTTTGATCATCGCCATCATGCTCAATTACCTTCTCTCCTTCATCTGGAAAACAAAATCTAAAGATCTCATTCTAGGATTGCTTGCCTTTTTACTCATTTTGGCAGCCTCCTCTTTCCTCAATTTGCCAATTTTGCATCAGATCTTGGTCTTAGTATCCAATGTCGCGCTGATTGCGATTATCATCATTTTCCAGCCAGAGCTGCGCGCTGCTCTATCCAAGTTAACGCTAAAAGGGAAGCGCCCTAAAGAAATTTCAGAATTTGATAAATTTTTAGATGATCTTGCGATTTCCGCTTACCGCCTTGCCGAAAAAAGGATTGGTGCGCTCATTGTTCTTGAACATGAGGACTTACTTGATGAATATGCCCAAACAGGCGTGATCCTTAATGCTGACTTTTCCTCCGAACTTTTAGAATCGATTTTTACCACTACTACGCCACTGCATGATGGTGCTGTCATTATTCGCAATTTAACCATTGTTGCTGCATCGGTCATTTTGCCTCTTGTAGAAGAATCGTCTGAACTTTCCCATGCGATGGGAACACGCCACCGCGCAGCGCTTGGTGTTAGTGAACAGACCGATGCCATTGTGATTGTCGTCTCAGAGGAAACAGGAAAAATTTCTATTGCTCGTGAAGGAATCATGACTCGTGGTGTAAAAATTGATCAGTTTAAAGGCGTCATCCGTAGTATATTCTCCCCATCGGAGGAAAAGGATTCAAAAACAGGTTTTAATTTAATGAAATGGCCAAGCAAAAAATAAAAGATCTTTTTCAAAAACTATTCATTGATAATTGGCAAAGAAAGGCGATTTCGCTTGTTCTTGCTGTGATCATCTGGTTTTTAGTGTACCAGTCTCTAACCACATCAAAAACAATTGGCAATATCCCTGTCCGTATTATTAATATTCAACCTGGAAAAACTATTTCCGACCTCCAAGCCAATGGCATTTTAAATAAAC
>CAYSQP010000046.1:0-5811 GCA_964433285.1 uncultured bacterium
TCCTGTATGGTGAAGATGTGGATAAAAAAGCATTCCATCGCCAAAACCGCAAAGTGATCGATGAGAGCGGAAGACCAGCGCAAGCAGCGCCCGTTCTTCTTGGGATCACCAAAGCTTCTCTTGGTACAGAATCGTGGATTTCCGCCGCTTCGTTCCAAGAGACAACGCGGGTTTTAACCGATGCAGCGTGTGAAGGCAAGACAGATTACTTACTTGACTTCAAGGCTAACTTGATCATGGGTCATATGATCCCTGGTGGTATCGGATTCTTTGAATACCGTGACCGTGTCAAAAAATACTTGGATATCGAAGGCGAAGAAGAACTGCTTTTTGCATTCACATTCTAATCATCTTATTCTGCATATCCTGTTAAAAACAGGATACGCAGGATAGTTAATTTTTTAGTCGCTATCCGGAAATCCTCTTCTTGATTATACTGACATTTTACCTGCAGCTATCAAAAAATTTATGTCATCCAAAGGTCCTGTTTTATCAGTTCGTAATTTGAAAAAAGTATTCCCTGGTAAGCAAAAAAGCTTTACGCCAGTGGACGGGATCTCGTTTGACCTGCAGCCAGGAGAAATTTTGGGACTTTTAGGTCCTAATGGTGCAGGCAAAACAACCACCATCCAGATGCTGATGAGCACCTTAAAGCCCACATCTGGTTCCATTTTCTATTTTGGAAAAGATTTTTTTAAACATCGCTCAGAAATTTTGCGTGATGTGATCTTTGCTAGTACCTATGTTAGCCTTCCCTGGAATCTTACTGTTGAGCAGAATTTAAAAGTATTTGGCCGCCTTTATGGGATCCCGCCAAAAGAGATTCCTGTCCGCATGGATAAGCTTTTGGATCGTTTTGGCATTTTAAAAAAGAAAAAGAGCACAGTATCACGTCTATCATCCGGCCAGATTACGCGCCTGATGCTTGTCAAAGCCTTTATGATGCGTCCTAAAATTGTGCTTTTAGACGAACCAACAGCTTCCCTTGATCCTGATATTGCCAAAGATGTGTGCCAATTTGTGCTCCAGCAGCGAGATGAGCATGGTATTTCGATTCTCTTTACTTCCCATAATATGGCAGAAGTTGCCGATGTATGTGACCGCGTTCTCTTTTTGCAAAATGGCAGAATCTTTGCCGATGATGTCCCTGAAAAACTCGCTAAAAGTGTCTCTACCTCTAAAGTCACTCTTCTTATTGGTGATGGACTGAAACGCGCTGTATCAATTGCTGAAAAATTGGGCCTTCCCTTTTCAGTTGATCACCGCAGCATCGAACTCAAATTAGATGAAGGTCAGATCGCTATGATGCTTACAGCGCTGGCGCAAGCAGGAGTCAACTACACCAATATTGATATTATGCAACCCACATTAGAGGACTATTTTCTCCGTATGGCAACGCAGGCAAAAAGTGAGGATAGACCATGAAATTCTCACGCATTTGGGCAACTTTCTTACGCTACTTCTATTTTTTTGCAAAACTAGACCAGCTCTATGATCTGTTTTACTGGCCAGCCGTTGATATTATTTTGTGGGGGATGACAAGCCTTTGGATTCAGGCAGGCGATAGCAAAATCCCTGATATAGCTCTTGCCATCTTAACAGGTCTTGTCTTCTGGCATATTATCTGGAGAAGCAACTACGAAGTAACCGTTAATCTCTTGCAAGAGTTTTGGAACCGCAATATGGTCAATATCTTCTCGACACCACTTAAACTCTCCGAGTGGATGGCAGCGACGATGCTTATCGGCCTGCTAAAAGCGCTCATTAGCCTTGTTTTTGGAGCGCTTATTGTTTGGCTCTTTTACACTTTGAATATTTTCTCCATGGGATGGGCCTTTTTACCATTTGCAGCTTCGCTCACACTTTCTGGCTGGTTTATCGGTTTTTTAAGCGCCTCCATCATGGTTTACTATGGCCAGCGCGTCCAGATGATTGCATGGATTACCCCCTATGTGTTTTCACCATTTTGCGCCGTTTTCTATCCCGTTTCTGTTCTGCCCGGCTGGGCAAAATCGATAGCCTATTGCTTGCCGATGACTTATGTCTTTGAAGGAATGCGCAAAGTGCTTTTTGAAAATGTCTTTTCCACTCGAATGCTTTTTATCAGCATTGGAATGAATTTAGTTTACCTTGTTCTCTCCATGGCGCTTTTCAAAATGATGTTTGAAAAAAGCCGTAGCAAAGGCTTAGCACGGCTAGAATAAATCTTCTTGCCAACGTAATACACACCATGATATACAACAAAATGTTGTGATAATACAACAAAACGTTGTGGATAATCATGAGTTCTTTTTTTAAACTTTTTGCAAACCCAGGTCTTGTTGAAGTTTTGAGTTTATTTTTGCTCAATCCCGAAGAAGAGTTTTACCAAACTGAAATTGCAAACAAAACAGAGCATGCACTTATGCAGGTACAAAGAGCCCTTAAAACTTTAAAAGAGCTTGGGCTTATTTCATCTGTCCAGCATGGTAAAATGGTCTACTACAAAGCACTTCGGGGACATTATGCCTTTGAGGATTTAAAAAGCTTGTTTTTAAAAACAGTCGCTTTTGGAGAGACTATTCGAAGAGAATTAGCGCCATTTCAAAGCAAAATCCATGCTGCTTTTATTTTTGGGTCTGTAGCAAGAGGGGATGAATCCCTTGATAGTGATATCGATTTATTTATTTTTGCAGATTTGACATTGCGTGAATTTTCAAAAGTATTAGGACCCTTATCAAAAAAATTAGGTCGTGAACTTAATCCTGTTATTTTTTCAACGGCAGAATTTCAAAATAGAATTTCACAAAAAGACCACTTTTTGGTAGAACTTGTAAGTTCTCCAAAACTTTGGATCATCGGAAATGAAGACCACTTTAATCAACTGGTTAAAAGAGGAAAGGTTAAAACAACATAAAACTTCTAAAAATGAAATTGCACAACTTTTTAAAATCGTTGAACGAGACCTTTCAGATGCACAGATTGATGAATTGTCTTCTGACCGTCGTTTTATAACCGCATACAATGCTGGATTGCAACTGACAACTATTGTCATGCGAATCTATGGTTTAAGAACTAACCCCAATAAGGCAGGGCACCATCGCATTTCTATAGATGCTTTAGCAGAAATTCTTGGCAGAAATTTTCAAGGCTTTTCTGATTATTTACATGCTTGTCGCGTCAAACGCAATACGTGCGATTATACAAGCAGCGGGGAAGTTTCAAATGGTGAAGTTACTGAAATAATTAAAGAGGTTCAAACCTTTAAAAAACAGATCATTGAATGGATTAAGAATAACCATCCACAGTTTTTGCAATAAAAGCTTTTTCTTGTAGAAAAGCATACTTTTATATAGATTCTCTCCAATTTTTACAAAGGAAGAGATTTGTATGAGTTTGAACTTGAACTTACTGGCTTTTTCTATTCCTGGTTTTTCATCTTACAAACTTTTTGCTTGTCAAGCATCAGCTACATATAAAGAATTAGAGCAAAAAGCCGCTTCTCAATTTAATGATATTATTCTTCCTATCGTAGAACGGGCTTTTAATGCTGAAAATAGCCCTAATGCAGAGCATTACGAACGCATTCAGGATATGCTTAAAGAATTGCCTGTGGGTGTAAATAGAGACATTAAATCTTTATTGTCGCAGAGAATAAAGGTGGTGGATGCTTTAGAAACTGCAGGTTTTGCTGCTGCCACTGGATGTGACGACAAATACTATATTATTTTAAGAAAAGACATAGCGCAACTAGGTTTTGATAGAGCCTGTCTTCCTTGGATGATCACACATGAAGTTTCTCATATTTTAAATGACGATAATTTTAGTCGCTGTTTTATAAAAGCAGCCACTGGTTTTGCTGCAGTGGCTGTATCTACTTTTTTGCTGGGTTTATCTCTTATTCCTGCACTTGGTGTAGCCATTGGCGTCAATACTGCTACTAGTGTTATTATTTTTCACAAAACAGAAAACCAAGCTGATGATTTTGCAATTAGACATTGCTCAAGACAGGAATTAGAAAAAGGAAAAGAGTTCCTTGAAAAAGTAAAAGATTTAAAAGGAAAAAATAAGTTCTACAATATCGTTACAAGGCTGATGCATCCTTCTGAAGACTCAAGGATCGCAAAAATCCAAGCTGCTTTGAATAGAACACTAGAATAGTATCAATTAAATATTTTAATTGATACTATATTTTTTATGTTAAATAATTAGAATTAATTATATAATATATTCAATATGATTAATATTGATAGTTATATTACGGCTTTAAATAGATTTACTGAAATACAAGCTGATTCTTGGGTTTATTTTGAGTACAAACTGTTGCAATCAGAAAACGGCAGGGTAATAGAAGTCAGAATGCCCCAGCTCTATCAAAAACCTGGAAAAATCATGCGTTTTATTGGCTGGCTTTTCGGGGTTTATGAAACGACTACATACAATCTTCTTTGGTCTCTTAGAAAAGCTACAGAAATTTTGCAACCATCTGCAAACAACCATGAACTACTCTCAAGAGTTCGCAGGACCTCAACAAACATCTTAAATAAACTTAAGAGAAAGCATCCAAGACTTGATATTAATCTTCCAGAAGCTACACAGCCTATACAACAACCTATTCAGAGAAGTCAATCAGCCAATGGTTATAAAGGCCTTAGCTTAGGTTTAGGTCCTAAAAGCTTGCAAGTAGCTTTTTCAATGGATTGGAATAAAGATGATCCCGTTCTTTTTAACCCTGATTATATTATTAAACTATATTCATCAAATGAAGTAGATTGCATTGCAGATCGAGATAATTTACATAAAAAAATAGGAAATCTTAAATTAATTGAATTTATAAAATTCGTACGGGATTTAATGACATATGGGAGCATCAGGGACCACTATGGGAATCTTCTTTCAAAGGAGAATACAGATCGACTGCGCCAGATGATGCTTGCGCTTATGAACTTACTTAATGCACAGCGAAAAGAGGCTGATTTTTATGACCAGTATGCTGCTATAGTTTTGCAAATCTGCGCTGCTCTAGAAAATTGCTCTAATGGGATCAATACAAATATTGAAAGTATCTTTATTAATTTTGCGATGCCTAAGGAAGGAAATATAGGTTATCGAGTCAAATTGGCCCTTCAAATATGGCGTGAGGCCCTTTTTCGAAAAGCCATTTTAGCTGCTATCATTAATTCTCCTTATGCGATGGCTCATGAAGCAGCCTCTGTCACTTACTATTACCGAAGGATAAGTAAGGAATTTGGCATACCTACTTCTGTTACAGAGTTAGACTTGCGATATGAAGCTTATGCAATGGCAGGTCAAGAAAATAAAATCAGAGCTCTTTTCAATCAATGGTATACCCATTGCGGTATCGTAAAATACATTTCTGATATTATCCACAATCCTCAAGATTCAACAATTACTGCACAACTATTCACAGACTGGGTGACAGCACGCTATGGTGACAAGCGCGATGAAATGCTCGATGAAGAGGGAAGATATAAACCAGAAGCAGTTATTGCTCTCCTTCAAGAGTTAGAAATTTTAGCTTAAAGCAGCTGCGCAAGCATCTTTTCTAATTTCACCACATCTTTGGCAAAATTGCGGATGCCTTCATGGAGTTTTTCAAGCGCCATAGCATCCTCACAGAGCATCCAACGGAATGTTTTTTCATCTACAACGATCTTTTTAAGATCTAGGGTCTTTGCTTTGGCAGGATCTAATTTGCGCTCTACTGTGCCTTCTGCTTTTTGGAGCTGCTCAAGGAGCGGAGGAGCGATTGTGAGTAGGTCGCAGCCGGCAAGCTCTAAAATCTCATCGATATTGCGGAAGCTGGCTCCC
>CAYSQP010000047.1:0-4077 GCA_964433285.1 uncultured bacterium
TTGAAGGGCTTGTTTTACATGGCCAACTCCATATCTTAGAAACGCCCCTTTTTAAAGTCAGAAATAAAGAGAAAACCCTTTACTGCTACTCTGAAGAAGAAAAGGACAAAGCGGCAGCAGAATTAAAAAAAGGGGTAGAAATCACCCGCTTTAAAGGATTGGGCGAGATTTCTCCGAACGAATTCAAACAGTTTATTGCAAAAGAAATGCGCCTGCAGCCGGTGATTATCCAAAATCTCTCAGACATCAAGCCAACTTTAGAATTTTTCATGGGAAAAAACACAGCGGCGCGCAAAGCCTTTATTATGGAAAATCTGGTAAGTGAAAATGGATGATTTAAAGCAGCAGATGAAGGACCACTTCATCCAATATGCCTCCTATGTGATTCTAGAGCGCGCGATCCCTGATGTTGTGGATGGCTTAAAGCCTGTACAACGGCGCATCCTAGAGATTTTATGGAGACAGCACGATGATAAACTACACAAAGTGGCCAACATTGTCGGCCAAACAATGCAGCTGCATCCCCATGGCGATGCTCCCATTTATGAAGCTTTAATCACACTTGCCAATAAAGGCTATCTGCTAGACCAGCAAGGGAATTTTGGAAATATCTATACAGGAGATCCTCCTGCGGCTGCCCGTTATATTGAAACACGACTTTCCCCTCTTGCCCGCGAGACACTCTTTAATCCTGATATCACTTCAAAAGTTGCTTCCTACGATGGAAGAAATGTTGAGCCAGTGGCGCTGCCTGCAAAAATCCCGCTTCTGCTCATGCAAGGCGCCGATGGAATCGCCGTTGGCATGGCAACCCACATTCTCCCCCATAATTTCACCGAGCTTCTTGAAGCAGAAATTGCCTATCTAGAAGGAAAAACGTTTAGAATTTTTCCTGATTTTCCTACTGGCGGAATCATGGACAAAAGCCAGTATGATAAAGGCAAAGGCAAAGTCAAACTGCGCGCTAAAATTGAAGCCAAAGATCCAAAGACGCTGATTATCCGAGAAATCTGCTATGGAACCACCACAGAAAGCTTAATCCGCTCAATTGATGAGGCGGCCAAACGGGGCAAAATTAAGATCGAAGCCATCAATGACTATACAGCCAAAGATGTGGAGATCGAGATCAAGCTGCCGCGCGGACAATATGCAGCAGAAATCTTAGATGCACTCTATGGATTTACAGAATGCGAAGTGACTTTGAACTCGCAAGTGATCCTCATTAAAGACAATCTTCCTTGGGAAACAGATGTGCATGAGATTTTAGCCTATAATGCTGAAAAGCTCATGTATTTTTTGAAGCGTGAGCTGGAAATTGAAAAAGAGCGGCTGCTAGAAAAAATCTTCTATAAATCACTTGAGCGCATTTTTATTGAAAATAGACTCTATAAAAAAATCGAATCCTTAAAAACCATTGAAGCGATCCACACAACGCTTGAAGAAGCGCTTAAAGCTTACCGAAAAAACCTGTTGCGCGAGCCTACTTTTGAAGACCGCGAAAAGCTCTTGCAAATCCCCATCCGCCGCATTTCACAATTTGATATCGATCGGAACAAAGAAGAGATTGCGCTTCTTGAAGAAACAAAGGCCACCGTTGAGAAAAACTTAAAAAATGTCAAAAAATATACGATCGATTATCTAAGAAAACTGCTGCTAAAATATGGCCCTGAATTCCCCCGCAAAACCAAAATTAAAGCCATTGAAGAGATCGATCGGCGCGCCATTGAAACAAAAGAAATTAAAGTGGGCTTTGATCCAAAAACAGGATTTGTTGGCACAAAAGTTTCTGGCCCACTGCAGCTGGAGTGCACCAATTTTGACAAGCTGCTGATCTTTAGCAAAGATGGCACCTACAAAGTAGTCAATATCCCCGAAAAACAGTATTTTGAAGGGGCTGTCTGGGTAGGAATTGCCGATAAAAAAACCATTCTCAATGTGCTTTACAAAAACAAAATGACCGGCCAAGTCTGGGCCAAACGGTTTATCGTGGATAAATTTATTTTAGAAAAAAACTATCGCTATTTCGATGAAAATATGGAATTGGAGCATATTTCTACTAATCCCGAGGCCACTGTAGAACTACAATTTGTTCCCCAAGCCCAGCAAAAAATGAAAAAACTCGACGTTGCCTTAAAAGAGGTGCTTGTTAAAGGCGCTCAAGCGCGTGGCATTCGCCTTGCCACCCAAAAAGTCAAAAAAGTGATCTTCGAGACTTAAACCTTGCCCGATCTTTTCTCAAACGGGCACGGGCATGCACACGGGCAGGGGCAAGTTCATGGGCTATTGTAAATCGTTTAACAATGCTCTTGACTTCTCTTTAGATATGGTCCAATATCTAGGATATAGATAGAAATGTCCTAGATTTTGTACCATGCCTAAAAAAAACGAGAAACTCAAGAAGGCCATACAATCTTTGCGCAAAGCAGGAGGTGTCTTTCGTATGTCCGAAGCATTGCGCCTTGGAATTCACCGTCGAGACCTTTATAAATTGCGAGATGATGGAAAGCTGGAAATGCTGAGTAGGGGTCTTTATCGGCTTAAAGACGAGCCAGAGCCCTCTCTTCCTGATTTTATTCCGGCAGCAAAGAAAGTTCCTCAAGGGGTTATCTGCTTAATTTCTGCTCTTGCCTTTCATAGAATTACGACCCAAATACCTCATTTTGTCTACTTAGCAATTCCCCGCAATGCCTATAAGCCAACCATTTCATACCCTCCTATGCGCTACTTCTGGTATTCAGAAAAACTACTTATAACTGGGGTTGAGAAACATCGAATGGATGGCTTCACTTTTAAGATTTTTGATGTTGAGAAAACTTTGATTGATTGTATTAAATTTCGTAACAAAATTGGCATGGATGTCGTTTTAGAGGCTTTAAAAATGTATTGGAGACGTGGGAAACCAAATATTAATAAGCTCATGGCTTATGCTAAACTCTTTCGCGTTGAGCAAGTCTTAAGACCCATTATGGAGACCATCAGCAGTGATTAAAGCAAAAGAAAAAAAGAATCTTGCAGAATCGATTCGTCAAAAGTTGAAAAATCTTTCCATCGCAAAAAATCGTCCTTTTGAGGAAATCTTACGTTATTATGGAATAGAACGATTTCTTTATCGCCTAAGTATCAGCTCCTATGCGACAAGATTTTTTCTTAAAGGTGGTCTTATGTTGAAGGTTTGGGATGCTGAGGATCATCGAGCCACAATGGATATTGACCTCTTAGCTCAGATCTCCAACAAAATTGAAAATCTTAAGCGAATCATTGATGAAATAGCTTTAATTCAAGCAGAAAAAGATGCCATGGTATTTAATAGCCAAAAACTTATCTTACGCAGGACTCAGACAGGCGGCGATTATGAAGGTGTTAGCGCAAGCTTTTCAGCCACTCTTGATACAGCCCAGATTCCTATTCTTATCGATATTGGTTTTAACGATCTTGTTATCCCAGAACCTTGCATGATCCATTACCCGACTCTGCTTCCACTTCCAGCACCTAAATTGCTGGGGTATACGCCAGAAACAGTACTGGCCGAAAAACTGGAATCTATCGTCAAACTTGGATTAATCAATACAAGAATGAAGGATTTTTATGATATCTGGACGCTTTGCCAATCCCATAAGTTAAATTCCGATACTGTGAAACTTGCGATTGAAAAAGTGTTTTCCAATCGAAACACAAAGCTCGAATATCCTACCTCTTTCTCTAAGGATTTTTATCAAGATCCAGTTACCCTGCAAAGATGGCATAACTTTCTTTTTGCAATGGGGAAAGAACCTATTGCACTTCGAGATATCATTCTTGAAATATCAGATTTCATTGCTCCCTTACTAGACACAGAACCACCTCAGGCCAAATTAATGGCACACTGAAGGCACATTAAAGAGAAAATTCACCTAGTATCTAATTTTTATTTTGATAAAGACTGTTTGATTTTTGCGACATTTTCCTCAACGGTATGAGCATGAGTGTCTACTTCAATATCATAAGCAACATTTTCGTGAACTTCAAAATATTGCCCACGCGCGCCTTGACTTGGTCTTCTTCGATATTGCGACAAAAATTCTTGGTTCTCTTTCCCAA
>CAYSQP010000047.1:4177-5758 GCA_964433285.1 uncultured bacterium
TAATATTTACTCAAACAGCTAGTCATACTTTAATCGCCGCCCCTAATAATTTCAACATGCAAGTCAGCTCAGGAAATGCAGCCATTACGGATAATGGAACAGCAGGAACACATCAAATCAATCCGCTCAATATAGTCAGCAATACTGTTTTTGATAGTACCAATCCTACGGCTCTGCTACTAACAAATGTTTTTTCTACAGCGCCAGCGACACTTACTGTCAACTCTGGAACATTGACTGCTAGAACACAGGCGGCTCAGCTAGCCATTACACAATTAGCTTTTGTTATAAATAGTGGCGCAACTGTTCAAGATGCTGGCGGGCAACAGGTTGCACCGGCAAGTTTATCAGGACCCGCTGGCGGCCAAGTGGTGCTTAATAATGCAATGGACGTGGGGAGTAACGGTGCAGGTGATATCACTGCCACTTTCGGTGGCAATATTACAGCTACTGGAGCAGTTATATCGCTTTTTAGTACAGGAACATGGACTCTTACGGGTAATAATGCAGGGATCGACGCGGCTAGCCAGATCTCTTTTGCTGGTGTTAATGGTGCTAGTCATATTTCCATTTCTTCAGCAGCCAATATAGGTTCTCCTGTATTTCAGTTTGCCGGATCGAATAATCATACTCTGATTGTGACTGGCAACACTATACTCACTAACGATACGCAGCTCGGTACAGGTAACAGTGGTTTTGATGTGTTTCCTGGAATTACTTTGACAATGAACGCACCAGGTGTGATTAGTTCTCCTAGCACTGGTCCGCTGACTAAATACAACACAGGAACACTCGTTCTCGGTGGCACGAATACTTATACTACAGGAACGCTTATCAATGGAGGGACCGTTTCAGTATCAGCCGATGCTAATCTTGGAGTTGGCGGCGATGTCACATTTGGTGGAACGGGTACTTTGGCCATTACAACAGGTGCTGCGATTACACTGGCCAGAAATTTTGTGATGAATGCTCCTGCCACTTTTGATACCTCTGCAGCTACGGTAGCGACATTTTCAGGTTCTTTGACCGGCGCCTCTAGTGTGACTAAAGCAAATACAGGAACGATGACGCTGACCTCTGCAGCCAATAGTTACTCTGGTGGAACCACTATTAATGGCGGTCTATTTAGACTCACGGGCGCCGGCGTACTTGCTTCTACAGGCAGTATGACAATTAACGTTACAGGGGGCGGCACAGGATTTGATATTAGTGCAGCTGGCGGCGCAAGAGCGATAGGCGATTTAAATGGCGTTATGGGAAGTCAGATCACTTTAGGTGCTAACGCCCTTACTTTAAACACTGCTGGCACGGATACTTTTAATGGCGTGATTAGCGGCGTTGGTGGATCGATTGTAAAAGCGGGAGCAGGCACTTTAACTCTTAGTAATTCGAGTATAAATACTTACACAGGCGGCACCCATGTGACAGGAGGAACACTCCTTGTTAATGGAACAATTATAAACACCACTCTTGTCGATGGAGGCGCAACCATTGGAGGAACGGGAACGATTGGAAATGCAACTGTTAATGGAACGATTTCTCCAGGAAATTCCATTGGAACGATTACAACTACCAATTTCG
>CAYSQP010000048.1:0-5752 GCA_964433285.1 uncultured bacterium
ACGCTCGCTCCATGTTCTCGAAGACCAGGTCGACCGGTTTTTAAAAGAGTATCTCTTTCATGCTCTTTATATGCCTGCAGTTTATAGACTACGGCTAGCGCAGCATTTGGGCCATTATACAGTCATTTTGTCCAACTCGCCTAGTTTTCTTGTTAAATCGGTGGCTGAATTTTTTGGTGTTAATGAGTGGAAAGCAACCGAGTATGCTGTAGATGATGAGCGTAAATTGGCCCGTGTCTCTTCAGTGATGCAAGGGGCAGACAAAGCAGCACACCTCAAATCTCTTTCTAAAAAATTGGGGATCCGCCGTGAAGCGATTACTGCGTATTCTGATAGTTATTTAGATCTTGACTTTCTCAAAGCCTCCGGAACGCCGATTGCCGTGAATCCAGATAAACGATTGCGCGCGTTTTCCTTAGAGAAGAAGTGGAGCATCATTTGAGAAAGGTGGCATTTTTTGGAGGCACTTTTGATCCGATCCATTTAGGCCATCTCAATCTAGCTATTCAGCTGGCTGAAATCCATAAGCTCGATGAAGTACTCTTTTGCCCTGCCAATTTTTCCCCACACAAACAGAATAATTTGCCCCAGGCGCCTAGCGAGCATCGCAGTGCGATGGTCCAGCTTGCGATTGCTCCTATAGAATCCTTTAACATCCTTGAATATGAACTAGAGAAATCGGGCCCCTCTTTTACAATTGATAGTTTGCGGATGCTTACGCAAGCCTATCCCAAAACAGAACTATTTTTGATTTTAGGGCAGTTACAAGGGGTGGATAAATGGAAAGAGATAGAAGCGCTACTTTCCTTGGCAAAGCCTCTTGTAGGCAGCCGTAAAGAAAAGCAGGATATAGTTAGTGGACTATCAGAAAAAGCACAAAAAGCAATTAAAGCAGGGATCACACCGATTTCGATTATGGAGATTAGCAGTACAGAGATCCGTGCACGACTAAAGCAGAAAAAATATTGTGGCCATCTGCTTCCTGAAAAAGTTTTAAATTATATTTACGAACATAACCTTTATGACTGATATTTTAAACAAAGCAGCGCAAGTTATTTACGATAAAAAGGGGATGAATATCCTTTGTCTTGATTTAAAAAACATCTCCACGATCACTGATTATGTGATCATTGCCGAGGGGGCTGTGAATCGTCATGTCATTGCCATTGCCCAGGCGGTGGTAGATGAGCTAGAAAAATCTGGACTAAAGCCAGTGCGCGTAGAAGGGTTGCAGACAGGGGATTGGGCTGTTTTGGATTTTGGTGAGTTTATGGTTCATCTTTTTATGCCAGGGATCCGCGATCGCTATCAATTGGAAGAGCTTTGGCGGAAGGGCAAAATTATAGACCTAAAAATTTTACTTGCCAATTCTTGAAATAATCTGACACAAGCCAGATTTAAAAAATAATTATGCAACAAAGTCGTTAAAAATGTAAAATAATTTGTTGATTGAATTTTTTTAGCCATTCCTTTATGCTCTTGGCTCTATTTAATAGGTGAATAATGGCTCAAAAACGCATCGTTGTCACGGGGATGGGGCTTGTCTCTTGTTTTGGCTCCGATATTGACCTTTTCTATCAAAAATTGCTTGAAGGCAAAAGCGGTCTCATACCCATTGGAGCTTTTCCTTGTCAGGACTATCCAACCCGTATTGCTGGCTGGATCCCTAACTTTGACTCTGGCGACTATCTAGATAAAAAACAGGCAAGGCGGGTCGATCCCTTTATCCGCTATACCGCAGTGGCTGGAAAAAAAGCGCTAGAGCATGCTGGTTTAACAGGGGATGCCATGCAGGCCTTAGATAAGCAACGGTGTGGTGTCCTGGTGGGCTCTGGAATGGGAGGAATCTCTGTTTTTTATGAAGGCACACAGACAATCCTCACTAAGGGATACCAGAGGCTGACTCCTTTTTTTATTCCTTACATCATCACCAATATGGGAGGGGCTGTTCTTGCCATTGATCTAGGCTTTATGGGGCCTAATTACTCGATTTCTACAGCTTGTGCGACCTCGAATTTTTGCATCTATTCGGCAGCGGAACATATCCGCAAAGGTACAGCCGATCTTATAGTCTGCGGAGGCTGCGAATCTTCCATCAATCCTATAGGGCTCTCAGGTTTTGTGGCCATTAAAGCGCTTTCAGAAAGAAATGATGCCCCTGAAAAGGCATCGCGTCCTTGGGACAAACAAAGAGATGGGTTTGTCATGGGAGAAGGGGCCGGAGTGCTTGTTTTAGAAAGCTTAGACCATGCGCTCGCGCGTGGGGCTCCCATTTATGCTGAATATTTAGGCGGTGCCATCTCTTGTGATGCCCATCATATGACAAATCCGCGCGAAGATGGCTTAGGAGTGGCGCTTTGTATTGAAAATGCCATTAAAGATGCTGACATTGAAAAAAATGATATCAATTACATTAATGCCCATGCCACCTCGACTTTAGTGGGCGATATGTGTGAGATTTATGCGATTAAAGCGCTCTTTAAAGACCATGCGAAAAATATCAAAATCAATGCCACTAAATCGATGATTGGCCACTGTTTAGGGGCAGCAGGCGGCATTGAGGCTATTGCCACTATTAAAGCAATTTTAACCGGCATGGTTCATCCTACGATTAATTTGGAAAATCCTGAAGAAGCTTTAGAAGGTTTGGATATTCCAACTGTTGCAGTGCCACATAAGGTGGTTGCTGCCATGAGCAATTCTTTTGGTTTTGGAGGGCATAACTCGTCGCTTATTTTTGGTCCTTATCATGCATAAGGAAGAGTCGTTTGGAATTGTTCCTTTAAAGGAAGAAAATGGGGTTTGGATGGTCTTTCTAATTTTGCACAAACAGGGCAAACATTGGGGATTTCCTAAAGGCAAACGGCATGCCAATGAAGATGCCAAAACAGCTGCTATGCGCGAGCTTAAAGAAGAGACAAATTTAGAAGCTATCCGCTTTTTGCAAGAAACACCCTTTATTGAAAATTATCTTTTCCGCTCTAAAGGCAAAAAAATCTTAAAAACGGTCCACTACTTCCCGGCAGTTGTGTCAGGTGAGTTAAAATTGCAAGCAGAAGAGATCCGTGATGGCAAATGGCTGCCCCTTAAAGAAGCGCATCAGCAGCTGACATTTAAAGAAGCGCGCTCGATTTGTGATCATATTATTCAGATGCTTAAAAAGTAGATGAAATTTTTTTCTAAACCCAAGATTGAAGAACTCCTCCGTCAAAACGGAGGAGATTCTCCTACTGTTAAAGGGCAAAAAGTGGCTTTTCGCAACCAAATTTATAGCTCGGCTAACGCGCCCCTGAAGGGGCGAGATTGCGCTCGAGCAGCAGTTCAACTGTTTGTAAGACACTGCTATTTTTCCTCTGCAAGCCACAAAAAAGCGCGCCACAAACATTTTGATCGGCAAAAGTGCTACCAGAATCTACTTGCAACTTTTGATCCTAAGCAGGTCTTTCTAACCTTCTTTTTAGACAGTTTTTATAAAGAAGAGGAGCCCCATTTTGTTTTAGAGCAGTCAACATTTCCTGTGATTGAGATTAGAGAAGGAACAGAAGCAGGCTCTTTTTTGAAAATGGTCGACTACGTCACAGCGCAAAAAATCGAACCAGAGACTGTGATCTATTTTTTAGAAGATGACTATTTGCATAAGGAGGGGTGGGTCAACATTCTGCAAGAGGGATTTACTCTTCCTAACGTTGATTATGTCACTTTATATGACCATCGAGATAAATATTTCTTGCCTGCCTACGATGCTTTAAGCTCAAAAATCTACCATACTGATTCGTGCCACTGGAGAACAACACCATCAACGACCAATACCTTTGCCATGCGATTTAAAACTCTTTTAGAGCATCAGGAAATCCACCGCGCCTATTCTATGGAGCGCAAAATCAGTGCTGATCATGAAAAATTTTGTAAACTTCAGAAAATGGGAGCTGTGCTTATTTCTTCTATTCCGGGCTGGGCAACCCATGCTGAACCGGAATTTGCCTCCCCTTGTTATGATTGGGAAGCTGTTTTGAAAAAATCGGCGTTATGTTAGACTGAAAAACCGTTTAAAATGGAGGTCTCTTATGGGCCACGCACTGACAACAGAAATTTTTCCTGCACTCCAGCGTAATCCTTTGTTAAAAGATATTTGCACCATCCTCGGTGCTAGTACCATCATTTCCTTATGTGCGCCTCTTTCTTTCCCTTTGCCATTTACACCTGTTCCGATTGCAATTGCGGCGCAAGTAGTTCTTTTTTTAAGTGTGCTTTTGGGCAGTAAAAGGGCAACTTTAGCTGTGATGGCTTATCTTGTGCAAGGAGCCCTTGGGCTTCCTGTTTTTGCTGCAGGTGGAGCACAAGGGATTTTAAGATTTGTAGGGCCGACAGGCGGCTATCTCCTCGGCTATCTTCTGGCTGCTTTTGTCACAGGGCTCATCTGTGAAAAAATGAAAGAGCGCTCAGAAGGGAAAGTATTTGCCGCCATGGTAGCAGGGAACTTGATCATCTTTACCTGCGGTCTTGCCCATCTTGCCCATTTTGTGCCCATGGGATCGCTTCTGCTGCTGGGATTCTTCCCTTTTATTGGGGGAGAGATTGTCAAGCTGATCCTAGCGCAAAGGGCGTTAAAATTAGCGCGCTTTTTTGATATTCGCTAATTGGCTTTTCTTTTCGTTAAATACTTTTCGTGTCAGCTTCACGGCGTGCTTGGCTGATTTTGGCGGCTCTGTTTGCACAGAAAGCCTAGGCAGAGGGCCTGATGCCGCTTTGCTCACCTTTTGGACGATCTGTGATAAATCTTTGCCTACAGGCTTTTTAGCTGGCGCTTTTTGTTGTTGTGCGTGAATTTTTGGACCTGCTTTTCCTATTCTTACCATAATTTTTTTGCCTCCTTGCAATGTTCTATATAATTTTTGATCTTTATTAAAAAATCATTTTTTGAGCAATGAAATTTGTTCTTTTGCTATTTTGCTAAAAATGCATCTCTATATTTTGTTTTGGATTGTCCGGCTCATTATTGCACTGCGCTACCGCATCCAGATCAAAGGCCTTGATGAGCTCATCAATCGAAAATGGCCACGCTCTGGGGGGATTTTATTTTTGCCCAACCATCCAGCAGAGATGGATCCAATCATTCTGATGATGGCACTTTGGCGCCCTTTTCGTCCTCGTCCACTGGCACTCGATAATTACTATCGGCAAAAGGGGATCCGCTTTTTTATGGATCTTGTGAATACCTTTCCCATTCCCAATATGGAGATTGCCAATGAGTGGAAATTAAAACGGCTTGAGAAAACGAAAAGAGAAATGCTAAGGCGTCTTGAAGTGGGGGATCATTTTCTTATTTATCCTTCGGGCAAACTCAAACGCACTGCCGAAGAGAAAATTGGCGGAGCATCACTTGTCCATGATTTGCTACAAGAAAATTCCAGTATTAATATCGCACTTGTACGTATCACCGGATTTTGGGGCAGCATGTTTTCTTGTGCGCTCACTGGAGCAAGTCCCGATTTTGGAAAAACGTTCTGGAAAGGGGTGAAAATTGTTTTAAAAAATGGGATCTTTTTTACACCGAGGCGCGACATTCTGATTGAAATGGCACCTGCTCCCGATTTATTTCCTTACCACGCAAGTCGCATCGAACTGAATCAGTATTTAGAAAATTGGTACAACTTAAAAGGCAAAGAACCACTCACACTCATTCCATATTATTTCTGGAAAAAAGAGCTGCCTCATATCGAAACACAAGAGGCTCAGAAAGAGGCAAGCTATA
>CAYSQP010000049.1:0-5690 GCA_964433285.1 uncultured bacterium
CAACTTTCGCAGAGCGGTTGATATAAAGAACCTTTTCTTCAAATTCAGTACCAAACTCTTCAGCTTTTGAATATTTCTTTTTATGCCTCATCTTTATCCTCTAAAATTTGAGCCCAGCCTCACGTGCACTATCTGCTAAAGCAGCAATGAGCCCATGGTATCTGTAATAACCGCGATCAAAAACAGCTTTCTCAAGCTGTTTTTCTTTGGCTTTTTCCCCAAGGAGTTTGCCAATTTCTTTAGCTGCTTCTTTCGATTTCTTTCCCAGTTTCTTGTCTTTCAACTCTTTACTCATCGTGCCGAAATGGAACAAAGTTTTCCCACTTTCATCATCAATGAGCTGTGCAGAAAGATGCTGGTTAGATCTAAACACAGAAAGGCGTGGTTTTTCTAAAGTGCCCCGCACCTGCTTCCTAATACGCATCTGGCGTCTTTGTCGTCTTTTATTTCGTTTTCTTAAAAAGTTTTCCATATCTTTTCCTTACGCTGCGGGCGCTCCTTTTCCTTTAGCAGCTTTTCCTGCTTTTTTGCGCACGTACTCGTCTTCATAACGGATCCCTTTGCCTTTATAAGGCTCAGGAGGGCGCAGTCCGCGCACCTGCGCAGCAAATTGACCCACAACCTGTTTGTCCATTCCCGAAATGACGATAAGAACGTTTTTATCAATGGCAACTTTAACGCCATTTGGAATTGCGACTTTAAGGGGATGAGAAAAACCCAGTTGAAAATCAATATTATTGCCAGATAGCGTTGCACGGTAACCAACACCTACTAAACTGAGCCGTTTTTCATACCCCGTGCTCACTCCTGTTACCATGTTGCTTACTGTAGAGCGGTACAAGCCATGGGTTGGTTTCGATAGGTGCGCTGCTTCAGCCATTTCTACAAAAACATTTCCGTCTTCCACTTTTGTGCTAATTCCCTTAGGAAGCTCAATATCCAAAGAACCCTTAGGTCCTTTGACCGTTAGTTTTCCATCTTGCGTTTTAAGTTCCACCCCTTTTGGTAAAGGAATAGCTGTTTTTCCGTAACGTGCCATATATATTTCACCACACTAAGCAGATTAATTCGCCACCGATCTTTTGAGAGCGCGCTGTACTTCCATCAATGACCCCTTTAGAGGTAGATAAAATAGCCACACCAAGACCTCCAAAAATCACAGGAATCTTGTCATAGCCCACATATTTGCGCAGTCCAGGAGAGGAGATTCTTTTTAGACCATTGATGACCGATTTGCGGTCTTTGCCATATTTCAAAAAAATGCGTAATCTTTTGCTATCATCATCGACAAGGATATTCTCAAGAAAACCTTGTGATTGCATCACTTTAACAATATTGAATCGCTCTCTGCTAAAAATAAAGTCCACATACTTGTGGCGCTGCAATTTAGCATTTCTAATACGTGTTAGAAGATCTGAAATCGGATCGTGTAATACCATAAATTTATTTACCTAATTCTTTAAAAGGAAAGCCAAGCAGCTTCAGCAGCTCGTAACATTCTTTTCCTGTATTTGCCGATGTGACAAAAGTGATATTCATCCCTTGAGCTCGTTTCACTTCATCCAGCGAAATTTCAGGAAAAATCTGCTGGTCAGGAAGGCCTAAGGAGTAATTTCCACCTGCATCACATTTCACATCAAACCCACGAAAGTCAGGAATACGTGGAGAGACAATATTGCAAAAGCGATCTAAAAAATCATACATCCTTTTGCGCCTTAAAGTCACTTTTAGACCGATTGCTTGCCCTTTGCGCAATTTAAAATTTGCAATGGAGGTCTTTGCTTTTGTCACAATTGGTTTTTGTCCTGAAAGCAGCGTGGCCTCTTTAATGCAGTCTTGAATCGCGTTTTTATCTTTAGTTGCCTCCGCAATTCCCATGCTAATCACAATTTTTTTCAATTCAGGAATCAGCATGGCATTTTTATATGCAAACTTTTCCTTCAATGCTGGTTTGACTTCTTCTAAATATTTTGTTTTTAATCTCGACATGGCTAACCTTTTTGCAACTCTCTGTAAACAACCTCTTTGTCTTTATCCATGTAGACAAGCTGTTTTTTGCCTTTACTTGAAAGCTTTACTTTTAATTTCAACCGTTTGCCATCCTCCGTGCAGACGGCGACATTGGAGGCATGGATTGGCGTTTCCATCTCAATAATTCCTTTGTCCATTTGCGTCTTACGTTTGGCATGCTTTTTGCGGATATTCAAGCCTTGAACAACTACGCGGTCACTTTTACGTGCTAGAACAGTTCCCATTTTTCCTTTTTCATTGCCCGCGATAACAAGAACTTTATCTCCTTTTTTAATCCATTTGCTCATGGTTCATTCCTCATTAAATAACTTCCGGTGCAAGCGAACTGATTTTCACAAAACCAACATCCCGCACTTCCCTTGCTATTGGACCAAATATACGTGTCCCGCGCGGATTATTTTTATCATCGATAAGCACGCAGCTATTATCATAAAAACGGAGCAGCGATCCATCAGGCCTACGAATATAGTTGCGTGTGCGCACAATCACTGCCCGCACCACTTCGCCTTTTTTAATAGCCCCTTGCGGCTCTGCTTCTTTCACAGAGCAGATAATAATATCACCAATGTGGGCATATTTCCGCTTAGATCCTCCCAGGACCCTAAAACATTTCACTCTCTTTGCTCCAGAATTATCTGCTACTTCAAGCTCGGTTTCTTCTTGAATCATAATTTTGCCTACGTTGGTTGCGCTTCCGCTAAAACTTCGATCACTCTCCATCTCTTTAATTTAGAAAGAGGACGTGTCTCAATAATTCTCACTTTTTGACCCACTTTCACATCCCCTTTTTCATTGTGCGCATAATACTTTTTCCCACGCGTGATCACTTTCTCGTATTCAGGATGTCTAAAGGTGCGGTCAACGCGTACTGTGACTGTCTTTTGCATTTTGTCTGAAACAACAATGCCTTCTTTCACCTTCCGTGTATTAGGTTTTCTTTTTACTTGTGTCATATTACCCTTCATATCTTACCTTCTCACCCTTTTGGCTCAGTGCGGTCAAAACACGGGCGCGCGTTCTTTTTTTTAGCCGCAATAGGTGTGGTTTTTCTATTTTCCGAGCAGCGCTAATCTCGTTTTTCATATCGAAAATCTCTTTCGATAGCTCACGGTAGAGAGCTTGCAATTCCACTTTAGACTGATCTTTAAACTCCACCTTTTTTCCCATTCTTTAAACCCTCTGTAACCGATCTACAAATCTTGTTTTTATCGGCAGTTTGGCAGCGGCAAGTTTTAATGCCTCTTGCGCATCTTCCCGCGGCACACCACCCACTTCAAAAAGAACTCTGCCAGGTCGAATCACTGCTACCCAATGGTCGACAGCTCCTTTTCCTTTTCCCATCCGTGTTTCAGCTGGTTTCTTTGAAACTGGTTTGTCTGGGAAAATACGAATCCAAACCTTGCCACGTCGCTGAAAATGGCGCGTGATAGCCACCCTACATGCCTCAATCTGTCTATGCGTGATACGCCCGCGTCCCAACGCTTGCATGCCAAAATCGCCAAAATCTAGAAAATTGGCAGCTTTGCTGATCCCAGTATGCTTACCCTTTTGCGATTTACGAAATTTCGTTTTGACCGGTATCGTCATAATTTATTTAGCTCCCTGCCTTTTCAAGAAGATCCTCGCCCTTGTTGACCCAGACTTTGACGCCAATAGATCCATAGGTCGTTTCTGCTCTTCCCATGGCATAGTCAATATCAACTCTTAAAGTATGCAGTGGAATTCTCCCTTCTTTGTACCACTCTGTGCGGGCAATCTCTGCACCGCCGATTCTTCCAGAAATTTGCACTTTAACACCAGCTGCGCCTGCATCCATGGAAGATTGCATCGCTTTTTTGAGTACTCTTCTAAAAGGAATTCGTCTTTCAATCTGCTTTGCAATGCCATCTGCAATTAATTTCGCATCGAGATCGGGCCTTTTGATCTCATCGACTTCGATCCAGACTTCTTTACCAGTGAGCTTTTTCAGCTCCTGCTTCAACACTTCAATCTCGGCTCCTTTTTTTCCAATCACAAGTCCGGGTCTTGCTGTATGAATCGTCACTTCGATTTTTCCCGCCATACGTTTAATTGTAAGGCGCGCTGTTCCAACACATACAGGTTTTGCAATCAGCGCATCACGGATCTTTTTATCTTCAGCAAGCAAAGTTCCAAATTCCTGTTTGTTAGCATACCAAATAGATCTCCACCGTTTGTTGCGTGCTAATCTAAATCCAATTGGAGATGTCTTTTGTCCCATTTTTTATCCTTGTGTTCCTACGACAACTGTGAAGTGGCTGGTCCGTTTCAAAATTGCAACGCGCCCACCGCGGTTTTTCGATTTCGATCTTTTTAAAACTGGTCCTGGATCGACACGCACTTCACGCACAAATAAATTGTCTCTCTGAAGACCTAGCTGAGTCTCTGCATTGGCAACAGCGCTATCCAATGTTTTTTTCAACAATCTTCCACCTTTTTGCTGGCAGAAAAGAAGCTGTGTCGAAGCAGCTTGCACTTGAAGGCCACGAATAAGATCGGCCACTAAACGGGCCTTTCTGGGCTGGATTCGTAAATATTTTGTGATCGCTTTTGCCTGCATATATTACCTTGTTAACTCTTGGCTGGCGCCGCTGGGGCTGCCGCTGCCGGTGCTGCTGACGTTGCGCTACCTGGCGCTGCTCCTGGAGCAGCTGGCGCTGCCGATGCAGCTTCTAATATTTTCTTAGAACCATGGCCTTTAAATATTCGCGTTGGAGAGAATTCGCCTAAGCGATGCCCAACCATATTCTCCGAAACAAACACAGTAATAAACTTTCTCCCATTATGTACTTCAAAGGTAAGCCCAATCATATCTGGGATCACCATTGATCTGCGTGACCAGGTTTTAATTGGCCTTTTTGAGCCATCCCGTGCTTGTCTGCTGATCTTTTCTAAAAGATGATAGTCTACAAAAGGTCCTTTTCTTAATGATCTCCCCATAATTTCCCTATTTCCTACGATCCTTAATCAACCATTTATTCCGTTTATGTTTCGAGCGCGTACGGTAGCCTTTCGCATACACAGCCCATGGACTTTGAGGAATATTTCCTTTGCTGCGCCCCTCACCACCGCCGTGTGGGTGATCCACAGGGTTCATTGCAATACCGCGCACTGTAGGACGAATCCCTTTCCAACGTGATCTACCTGCTTTTCCCTCTACGCGCAGATTTCTCTCACTATTTGATAAAATACCAATCGTTGCATGGCAACTTTCATTAATGAGCCGCACTTCACCAGAGGGCATTTTGATCGTTGCAAAACCATTACTTCTAGCCATCAGTTGCGCAGAAAGCCCTGCTGATCTCACCAATTTTCCACCGCGATCCGGCGTGATTTCAATATTATGAACAGGAAGCCCAAGGGGAATATCTTTTAGGCGCATGCAGCAGCCGATATCATAAGGAGGCTGATCGCTTGTTTGCACCATGGCGCCGACTTTTAACCCTTCCGGCGCTAAAATATACCGCTTTTCTCCGTCTGCATAGTTCAAAAGAGCAATGCGCGCAGTTCTATTAGGATCATATTCAATAGATGCCACTTTTGCAGGGATATCTCGTTTATCTCTTTTAAAGTCGATCAGTCGATAGAACCGTTTGTGTCCGCCGCCACAATGTCTGCAGGTGATATGGCCATTATTATTG
>CAYSQP010000050.1:0-5654 GCA_964433285.1 uncultured bacterium
TGCCAACTAGAAATCAAAGCGGACATCCAATGAAAAGCCTTGGAGCGATAGATCGCCTTGGTTGGCAACGAAAACACCTTGGCTCAGATCATCGACAAATCGAACAAATTGATTTTGACCAAAGAACATATGATGTTCCCAACCTGCTTGGACACCAACATGGTATCTTTCATCGCAAAACATGTAGTCGTAGCGCACACCAATCAAAAGATCGGTAATGACGCGGCCCACATGATAAAAATCTTTGAAGGCAAAAACCTCACTTGGTGCGCCACTTGTTGCAATGGCTATTTCAGAGTGGTTAGAATTAAAAAAGCCATAGAGAATTGAAGCAGAGTAATTGGCTACAAAGCTCCAGCCACATCCAACACCCCATTGCGTATCTAGGCCGCCTTTAATCCCAATTCCCCAATAGTTACAGCGCATATTGACATTTCCTTGAGGAAGGAGAGCCTCTCCCGAAAGTCCGGAGTAGCGGATATTATCTTTTTGACGCACCCAAGCAGTTCTAAATCCTGCATGAGGTTTTAAAGTGAGCCATTTACTGACAAAAAATTGGCGGCCAGCTTCTAAATCGATTTCATTTAAACGTAATTTCCAGTGGCTGCTGGATTCAAGTGCAGTGGCATTTCCAAACTCAAAACCATCATCTCCAGGATGGGCAAAAACAGGGAAAAGAGTTTGCCCTGCATTTGGAGTTATATGACGGCTTGCGTGGGTTCTAAACCAGGTCCAATCGAGGAAAACATCCCATGCATCATGAGCAAGATTGGCACCAAGTCCTAAGCGAAATCCCCAATCCCAATTAAAATTCAGGCTTTTTGCTCTACTAAGACCATGTAAACCAGCAGTTGAAGCTTCCTCTGACTTTACAACAAATTCCAATCCATTTTCTTGTGGTTTTAACAGCAGAGGATCGATTGTGATATAGCCGCCAAAATCACATTTTTGAGTAGGACGGGCAGGTGGATTAATAAGAGCGCACACATTTCTTTTAGATTCTAATGCTTGCATCCGATGGTCAAGATTGCGCATTTGCGCATCGGAATCAGCATAGAGTGAGCAGAGTGTTACAAGTGAAACGGTAAGCGCAAAGGCTCCCCATTTATTATTCTGTTTCATATTAAATTCTCCCGAAGTTGGAAACTCAAAGACAGCAGTTTACTTCCAAAGCAACATTAATTTCTACATCTTCATGGTTTGCAACACTTTTTCTAAATCGTGTAGCCAAAGAATCGATTGATTGCTCATCTGTTTAAGAATAAAAAACCAGCCGGCCCAAAGAAGACCAAGGCCGAGAAGAGATTTAAGCGACATGCCTAAGAAAACAATTTGCACTTGAGGCGCTAGACGATTTGCAATTCCTAAGAACATTTCTGCCATTAAAATAGCCACGATGGAGGGAGCAGCCAGTTGAATAGAGACAGCCAAAAAACGGGTTAGTAATCCGAAAATCATTTTCCAAAAAGGAAGTGAGGAATTGAAAAAGTAGCTATGGATCACTTTGTCAACAGGAATCATATTGTAAGATTGAAAAACAGCATCAAAGAAAATAAAAGGCCCACCGATTTGAAAAAAAAGGACAACCATCGTGTAATTCAGCAAAATTCCAATGGGGGAAGTTTGTGCTTGCATAAAGGGATCTGTGACCTGGAGCGCAGAAGAGCCGCGCAAAAAGTCTATAAATACGCCCGAAGATTGCGCAATGTAGAAGGGAATTGTCGCTAAAACTCCGAGTATTAATCCGACAAACAGCTCTTTGAGCGAAAGAAAAATAAAAAAGAGATCAAAAGTAAGAGGTGTTGTCGCCGTTTGGACAATATGCGGCAAAAAAATAAGGACAAGGGCAATGGCAAGGCCCACTTTCACGCCGCCAGGTAATTTTGAGCCCAAAAAGGGAGAGAGTGAAACAATCGGTGCAATCCGCATCAGCCCCAAAAAAAAGGCTGTTAGCAAACTGAGCGCTGAATTGAGCTGAAGCAGTCCAGTGTAAGTATCGCTCATTTTTTTAATACGACCATTTGGGGAAGTTGGTAAAGATATTGTTTGCAAAGGAAAGAATTTGGCTTCCCAGCCAGCCACCCATAAATAGCAGAGTTAAAATCACAGCAAATAACTTGACCATAAACGAGAGTGTTTGTTCTTGAATCTGGGTAGCTGCTTGGAATACAGCAACTAGTAAACCCAAAATAGTACTAATCAAAATGGGGGGGCCGGATAAAATCAAGATAAGAAGGAGAGCATGATAAGAAAGCTGATAAACTTCTGTTGTATACATCAAGTCCTAAATGAAAGTACCAAACCTTGAATAATAAGCGTCCATCCATCCACCATCACAAGGAGCAGCAATTTTAAAGGCAGCGCGATCGTGAGCGGAGAGAGCATCATCATCCCCATCGCCAGCAAAATATTCGATGTCACAAGATCGATCACAAAAAAGGGAAGATAGATAAGGACACCAATTTCAAATGCGGCTTTAAGTTGCGAGGTAATAAAAGCAGGCACCAGCACAATAAAATCGGTTGGTTTCAATGATTTTTTATATTCATCGGGGAATGTGCGGTAAGCCAGTTGATAAAAACCGGTGATTGTTTTACCGACCGTATTTTTTTGCAAAAAGCTGCGCAGAGGCTCTTTAGATTTATCCATCACTTCAGCGAGGTAAATGGCAGTCGGTCCTGAAATAAGTGTTTGGGGCGCATTTTTTTTCATATAATCGCCTGCCTCATTGTACATCGCAAGTGCTGTGGGAAACATCACATAGACAGTGAGTAAAAGGGCAATACCATTGAGCACCTGATTAGGAGGAGATTGCTGAACGCCAAGGGCATTTCGAAGCAAAGAGAGTACGACCACAATTTTTACGTAGGAGGTCAGGAGCATGACGGCAAAAGGCAGTAGCGCTAAACCGGCTAAAACAGCGAGTTGGGTAATCAGTGTTGGTGGAGGATTTTCAACGGCTGCGCCAGCAAAGGGAATGGCGCTTTCATTTTGCGCAAATAAACAAACAGATAGAGAAACAAATAAAGTCAGAAAAAAAACAAAGTGCGATCTTTTCCCCATGACCTCTAAATTCTAAAATACTATCGCCTATAAATTCAACCAGCACTTTTAAAATATTTCTCGAAGGCTTTTTCTAAGGAGGCCCATTGATTATCAATGGTGGCATTGATCATGCCAGATTCTGTTTGGATAATGCATCCGCCAGGAGCAACGTTTGATTTTTCCTGAATAGAAAGTGTCGATACCTGCTTTAAAAGATTTAAGAGCTTAGATTTTTGCTCTTCTAGTATGTCTTTATCCTGTTTATTCACAAAAATAATCACCTTGTGGCTTTGGCTAATTGGTGTTAGCGCTTGCAATACAATATCCACAATAGTCTCAGGATGGGTAGAAAGTTCTTTACCCACAATTTTTTTGGCAGCTTTCAAAGCAATAGGCAGCACCATACGCTGCAATTCATGGCGCAATTTTTTAAGCTCTTGATCCATGTGAAGAATATGAAGATTAAACTGCTCTAAACCCTCTTCAGCCCCTTGCTGTTTAGCCTTTTCTTTCAGCACAGCACACTCTTTTTTTGTCTTCTCATGCAGTGCCTTGGCATCTTCTTTTGCTTTTTCAATGATCTCTTGCGCTTGCAAAAGTTGACTAAATTCTTCTGCAGGGATCACCTTTTCTAGAGTAGGATGCACCTCTTTTTGAGAAATAAGAGAAAAAAACTTCATTGCGTGCCTATTTTTTAACAAATACCATGATCTTCACGATCTGATTTATCAGATGCTGTTTGGCTTTGGCAAGTTCTATTTTCGTACAAGCTTTTAAGAGCTCTTGGCCCATGCTAATATCAACGCGGTGTGCCACAAAAAAGATCAGCGTTGGATGCTCCCCATAAAGAGCTTTCCCTAAACGTTGCAGCCCACGCTGTTCAATCAGCGATTTGAGAGACTCTCGCCTTCCATCCCAATTCTGTATCTGCACACGCTTTAAAACCACCTGTTCTTTTTGGGGCAAAAGCGCTTGAAGATAATCTTTTTCATTTTTTGTCAGCGTGCCAAAGATGCGCTTGAGCTTTGCTGTCTCAATGATTTGCCGCATTTCAAATGCCAAATCATGCAACCCTAAATAACGAACAAGATTTTCCAGCTGCTCTTGTCCCAAATCTAAGAGCGCATTGAGAGGAGAGGCCGGCAGTAGATTGATCGGCAAAAGCTCTTCATTTTTTAGTAGTTTTTTAAGAAAAATAGCATGAATGTAACTTTCTGCAGATTCAGTCAGTTCTGGAAAATGGTCAGAAAATAAAAGAACATTCTTTAATCCTTCGGCTTGTTCACCGCTTAAAGCTGAAAGAAAGAGCCGAATATCATTTTCCGAAAGTGTTCTAAGATGGGGAGCAAACCAGGAGAAATGGATCCTTTCTAAAATTTTCTTTAGCGGCAGAAAGCCTCTTTTTAAATCCATTGAAGGTACGGGGAGTCGCTCTATAAGTTGCTTATCTTTTTCAGGAAGAAAACCAAGAAGGGCCTCCCTTTCACTGGGTTGGCACTTTTCCAAAAAAGCTTTGCAGACTAAGGCAGATGAAGAATGCATTATTCTTCAGAGTCCTCTTTTTGGAATGGGGCAGGGTTCAATAGATTCTTAAGCCCTTTCTTGCGCAGCAGCGGATAAAATTTCCAGATAAGCCAGGCAATTAAAAGGCCAAATACAATAGTGGCAAAAATAAGCACAAAAAAGAGCATGCGAAATCGTCCCGCGGAAGCGCGGTTGAGTACAATAGACCAGATGCTGACATACTCTTTTTCTTTGGGCATGAGCTCTTCTGCCTGCTGCGGCACAATCACTTCTGCAAAACGGGCCCGATCTGAGATCACAGTGACGTCATTTAAATCAAGCCCTGTAATGCTGCTCGCCACAAGCCGCTTGATTTTAGTCACAAGATGGCTGTTAGGATCATCTAAAATCCCTTGGTGTTTCACATAGACAGAAGCTGTGATTTTTGTTGGAATCGCTGCCCCTGGCGCTCCAGGGATTCCGGTTGATTCAGGAGGAAAGGACAGTTCAATATCTGCATCGATAATCCCATCGATTTTACGGATTGTGCCTGCAATTTGTTGAGCAAGCCCTACCTGATAGCGGATCGTCTCTTCGCGATCTGAAGAAACAAGACCACTTTTTGCAAAAATATCTAAGAGGCTAACGGAGCGTTTACGCGGCAGGCCATTTTGTGTCAAAAATGCCATAGCTTCGATCACATGGCGCTCATCAACAGAAATACTCCACAGTGCAGCTGTTGTTTCAGGGCCGACACCACCTGTAGAGGGAGAAGGAGTTTTGATCGTATTGATCCCTTTGCTCGCTAAAAAGACCACAATTTCATTAGCTTCGCGTTCAGGGACATCGTTGACAATATTGGCTGTTCGCTCGCAACCAGCCAGCAAAAGAAAAGAGATTAGCAGAAAAAACAAATGAATAAATTTTGCACTCATCGGTGAAGCTCTCCACTTCTTAAGCATGCAAGAGAGAAGAATTTGTTTCAATACTTGTTATAGATCCATGAGGGGCCATCGCCAAAATTTCTTAAAAGATAATCCCTGGTGCCTTGTGTGATAGCGCGATATCGCCTTATCTGCTCTTTTCTTTTTTTTATCTGTTCTTCA
>CAYSQP010000051.1:0-5645 GCA_964433285.1 uncultured bacterium
GCAACTGGGGGGGAAAAAGGTGGCTGGGGTTCTGACAGAAACGGTCGATTTAAAAGGTCGTTTAGGGGTGGTGATCGGCATTGGCCTTAATGTGAATATGACAGATGACTGTTTGCAAACGATCGATCAGCCAGCCACTTCTTTAGCAGAAGAAAGTGGCAAGTCTTGGGATGTTGACGAGATTATGGCGGCAATTTTAGAGGAATTTAGACACTCCTTATCTATCCTAGAACAGGAGGGTTTTGCTCCTTTTCAAGCAGGTTATGAAGAGCGCCTTGTTTTTAAAGGCGAAACGATTCAATGCCAGAAGGGGGATAAACCCCTTGAAGGCATCTGCCATTCTATTGCAAGAGATGGCAGTTTGAATTTGCTCCTTCCTTCAGGTGAGATGGAAACGCTTTCTTCTGGGGAAATCCAGAATCTTAGGAAGGCCTTCCACGATTAAAAATGTCATTCAAATTGCGCGCTGCATTACCTGGCATATACGCTGGGCGTGCACTAGTATCTTTACGCGGAGCTCTCTGAGCACTTGGATTAGTTGGTCTTTCAGGCGTTCGCTGCCCGTCATTTCCAACCTGGTCTATTTCCATAGCTGCAAAAGCAGCTTCTAAAGGTCTAATTGACATTGACATATTATTTCTCCTAAATAATTAACTTTTAAAACATTATGACATTAAATTATAAAATAAATCAAATGCCAAATATTTTATAAAAAAGATTATACAGTTTTAATACTAAAAAGTCAAATGGTATTTTATTATCATAAGTCCCTCACAATGAGGGGTTAATTTTCCCAAACAGATAAAAGAGCTTTTGAATTAGGAAAAGCAGCCCTAGAATAACAAAAAAAACGCCCCAATATGTTTTTTTATCCTTGTTTCTCTATGTGTTTTGTGTCCTATGTGGTTGCATCTTTTAAAAAACTCATATCGGGAACAACAACTAAATCAGGGCAAACCTTTGCTCTTAAAAGTTGCTGGATAGCCTCTAAAGTAGCCCCTGTTGCCGAATAGCATGACGTGCAACTACCACTGTAGGCAATATGCACCTCGTGATTGACCACCTTTAGTACTTCGACACCACCAGCATCAAGTTCAATATAAGGTTGGATTTCGTTTGCAACCACCTCTTTAAGCACGGTTAATTTTTGCTCTAAAGAAAGCTTCTCCCAATGGGGATATTGACCGCTTTCTGTATGCTCATTTGCCATCGGAGGCGCGCTATATCCATCAGCAATAGGAATATCCATGCATTTTTGCGCTGCTTCTTCAATGGCATCAATCACAAGATTTAAATGGCTGGCAACTTCTTTTGGAAATGCATCGCTTCCCTCTTTATCCTGCAGATATTTATCAATAAGCTGCGCAGAAAGCCGCCGTGCTTGGTCATAATTTTTTCTTAGCAAAAGTTCACAGGCGGCATCTGCAGCACCAATGAGTGCTGAATCACCTAAGACTTGGAATTTTGCATCGGCAATCACTCCATCCATCTCATCAACAAGTAGGTAAAGGGCTATTTTATTGCGCTCTGTGCCAGCAGCTCCAATGGCAAGACGCATCAGGCGCGCTTTGGCCTCTTCTTTTTTGAAAAAACCAACATTTTTGGGGCTCTCAATGCGCTTTTTTAATTTTTTACTGTAGCTTGCCCAAATGGTTAACATAGTTGCGCTGCGTAATTTTGGAGTTTTTGTACAGCATCGCTAATGCATTCAATCCAATGATCGATCTCTTTTTCTTTGGTTTTACTTGTCAGCTCAAAGCTTATCAAATGGTTGCGGCCCTGCTTGGCATCAATGCCTTGAGTATGCAAAAGATAAAGGAGCGCCTCAGTACTCAAGCCCGGAAAAGCTATCACGCTAATATGCGGCAATCGATGTGCTGCTTGAAATGGTATCTGGCAATGAGCAGCACGCTCTTGTATCCCCCGCTCTAATTGATCTCTTAAGCGTGCTGTTTCTGTGCAAAAATGGTCTAACTCTTCTTTTGCTTTTTCTAGAATTTGTTCTAAAGATTGGCTTGGTACATTTTCAAATACTGGAGCAAAGGACTCTTTTGCAATCACAGCGCCTGGAAGTGTGAAAAAATCTGCATCAATATCCTCTAATTGAAAATAGAGCTTTCCAAGGACTGCATTTAAATTAAGATGGAGTTTGATCTCTTTTTCTCTACATACTTCTGCAAGATCAAAAATAGGATGAATCACACCTGTAAAATGGTCTGCAAAAGAAATAGAGAGCATGGCCACTTTTGGTTTGATGGCTTCAACTAAAATCTCTTTGGTAAGCTGTCCCTGCTCATTTGTGGGCAGCATCTTTCCATAGACTCCAAAGGATTCTAAAGATTGAATGGGGCCTAAAATGGTTTTTTCTTCTGTTTCTAAAGTAAGTAGATGGTTGCGGCCTGTTTCTCGAATAAAATCTCGATATGTGGAAAAAATGACCTGGAAATCACTCTCTGCGATGCTCGACGTTAAAAGCTTATACTTACCCATGGGATTTTTCCCACTTACCATCCATATAGTTGTAAATCACAGGGTCGCCTGTCGCCAGTTCTAAGTTGATGACCTGCTCTTTAGTGAGATTATCAAGATACATGATAATCGAGCGCAAAGAATTGCCATGAGCCGATATAAATACATTTCTGCCTGCTTTTAGATGGGGAATAATAAACTCTTTAAAATAGGGAATGGAGCGATTAGCTGTATCTTCCAAGCTTTCACCACCGGGTGGGCGTACATCATAGCTGCGCCGCCAGATTTTCACCTGCTCTGCGCCATACTTTTCTGCTGTCTCTTGTTTATTTAATCCTTGTAATTTTCCATACATGCGTTCATTGAGCTGCCAAGCTGTTGTCACTGGCACCACCAACTTTTCTGCATGTTCATTATAGATTTTTGCCCATTCCTCTAATTTTCCTTCTCCTGGGTGAAGAACCATAGGCACTCGTTTGCCTTGATGCTCGGCCATCACGATCATCGCTGTCATTTGCGCACGTACAAGAGACGACACAAAAATCTGATCAATCGGAATATGAGTGATTTTTTTCCCTGCAGCAATCGATTCCTGGATCCCCTCCCAACTTAAAGGGATATCGACCCAACCTGTGAATAAATTGAGCTTGTTCCAAAGCGACTGGCCATGGCGTAAAAGAATAAGTTTAGTTGATGCTTTCATAGAGGTTGAGATTTATTATACTGACCTTTAAAATTTTCCCCATGGAAAAAAATCGTTTAAGCAAAATTTTAGCTCAAGCTGGTATCGCTTCTCGTCGCGCATGTGAAGAAATTATTTTTTCTGGGCGTGTCACGGTCAATGGCAAAACTTGCCTTGTGCCTCAGACCCCGGTTTCTTTAAAAAGCGACGATATACGGGTCGATGAACAGAAAATCCAGAAAGAAGAAAAAAAAGTTTATTATATTTTGAATAAACCGACTGGTTATATCTGCTCCAATAGTCGCCTAGGAACCAAAAAAATTGTTTTAGATCTTTTTGAGCCTTTGGAGCAGCGTCTGTTTACGGTGGGGCGTTTAGATCGCGATACATCAGGTCTTTTGCTTGTCACAAATGATGGCCATTTTGCCCAAAAAGTGATCCATCCCTCTTCTAATATTTCCAAGGAATATTTAATCAAAGTGGAAGAAGAGGTCGATGTAGATCATATTCTTTCTATCTCTAAAGGGGCCTTTGTAGAAGAAAAGTGGGTCAAACCTGTCAAAGTGGTCAAAATGCGGCGCGGTACATTAAAAATCATTGTTAAAGAAGGGCGTAAGCATGAAGTGCGTGTGCTGGTTGAAAAAGCAGGTCTTTCGATCATAGAATTAAAACGGATCCGTATTGGCGCACTTACATTGGGTCATCTTCCTGTAGGATCTTTTCGGCCTATGACCGAAAAAGATAAAGTCGCTATCTTCGCAGCAAATCCACAGTAGCACAGAATCTTCCCTCTTCTAAAATCTGCGCAATGGCTTGAATCCAATCGTCCCGTCTATTGAGCGCTGGAGTACGAAAAGCATTTAACCCTTTACCTCTAATGATTGGCAGGTAGAGTTTTTCTATCTCAAAGAGTGTTTCGATATGGTCCGAGGTGAAACTTAAAGGAATAAATAGAATATTCTTGCGGTTTTCATTGTAAGATAAAATCTGCTCACATCGCTGGTTTGTGGCAGGCTCTAGCCATTTCCCTTTTCCAAATTTTGATTGGTAGGCAAGCAGACTTTTAGCTTTTGGAAAGGCGCGTGCAACTTCCTGGAAGGAGAGCTCACATTCGCTTTCATAGATATCGCCTGTATCGATAAAAGATTGCGGCAAGCCATGCGCGGAAAAAAAAAGCAGACTTTCCTCTTCTTTTAAGTGATGCGCTTCTAAAAATTCTCTAATGAGTTTTTGACTGCAAGAGACATAACTTGAATGGCTGCAGTAAGATCTAACCCACTGAAGGCGCTCTACAACACTCTTAGGCAAATGGTCCCAAAACCATTTGGCAATACTACCTGTTGTGGCATAGCTAAATTGGGGAAAAAGGGGGAAAACGGCGATTGGATTTTGAATCTTTGCAATCGTTTCTATAAATTCTGGGTGCGTCTTTGGAATGTAACGATGAAAAGTAAGTGTAGAAATTCCTGTGATTTCAGATAATTGTTTCGCAATTGCTTGCGTATCATCGAAAATAGGGGATTTTCCGCCAATTTCTGCATAGTCGTGTGTAACAAGACGCGCTCTTTTTTTTGCCACCGCTGAAAAAATGAGTGTGTGGATAAAATGGGGTAGTGGAGTGCGGATCACCTCTTGATCGGAAAGCAGCGCTGTTAGAAAAGGTTCTACTTCTTGCAATGAGCGCGGACCGCCGAAATTTACAAGCAGTATTGTTTTCATAACTTTCAATTTAGTATATGTGAACTCATGAAATACAAGCCTCTTTTTTTGTTACTTTTTATTGTTCTCTGTCTTGCCACGGGATGTGAGAAGAGAAAGACGTATGACTATTACGTGGGAGTTGATCCAGCCTGGTTTCCCCTTGATTTGCCCGGCATGGAAAAAAATCTGCTTGCTTTTTCTACTGAGCTACTCCAAGAAATTGGTCTTACAAAGAAAAAACATCTTGGGATTGTCACAATGAGCTGGGATAATCTTGCTCTTGGCTTAAATCATGAAAAATATGATGGCATGCTCTCTTTGCTCTACCCTTTTGTCTTCTATGAAAAAAAATATTCTTTCTCTGATGTCTATTTAATGACAGGGCCTGTGCTTGTGGTGCCTACAAATTCAAAAATTGATTCTCTTTCCATGTTAAAGGGAAAGGAGGTGGGCATTATCAGTGGCTCTTCTGCCACTGCCCTGCTGGAAAAATATGAAGGATTGATTATTCGTTACTATGATTCTATTCCAGAGCTTTTCAATAGCATGCTGAAAGATAATGTGGATGCTGCCCTTGTGGATGCACTGACTGCGTATGCCTATATGCGTGATCTGTATCACGGACATATTAAAATTGTGGAGGGGCCTCTAACAGATCAGGGCTTACGTCTTGTGATTCTCCATGATCACTCTCCTGCACTTCTTAAGCTTTTCAATCAGGGCCTTAAAACCGTAAAGGCCACAGGCCGCTATGAAGAACTCATAGAGAAATGGCACCTCAACGGAAAATAAA
>CAYSQP010000052.1:0-5544 GCA_964433285.1 uncultured bacterium
AGAAAGTGGTAAGCTGCGATGATGAAGCTATTTCAAAATTAACTTGGGAAGATGTGTTAGAGTTATTAAAAACTTAAACCTCGAATTAATTTATGGCGCCAAGGCAAAAGAAACAGATTTTAGATCAGTTAGCAGACTTTGTTAGTTCCAAGACAGGGTCTTTAGCGGGCTTTTTTTCCAATGATATTGGAATCGATTTAGGAACGGCCAATACGCTGGTTTATGTGAAAGGCAAAGGGATTGTACTGGCAGAACCTTCTGTTGTGGCAGTCGATTCTACGACTAATGAAGTACTTGCAGTTGGACATAAAGCAAAATCGATGCTTGGTAAAACACCGCGCAGAATCCATGCTGTTCGGCCCATGAAAGATGGGGTGATTGCCGATTTTGAGATTGCAGAAGGGCTGATTCGTGCTCTATTAAAGAGGGTCACGCCACGACGTAGCTTATTTCGTCCTAAAATTCTGATTGCTGTCCCTTCAGGGATTACCGGTGTAGAGAAAAGAGCAGTAGAAGATTCTGCTTTAAGAGCGGGCGCACAGGAAGTGATTTTGATTGAAGAGCCTATGGCAGCAGCGATTGGTGTGGATCTGCCTGTCCATGAACCTGCCGGCAATATGATCATTGATATCGGGGGTGGAACGACAGAAATTGCCATTATCTCTTTGGGCGGTATTGTGGAATCGCGCTCACTTAGGATTGCGGGGGATGAGTTTGATGATTGCATTGTCAATTACATGCGCCGCACCTACAACTTAATGATTGGGCCAAGAACTGCTGAAGAGATTAAAATGACAATCGGTTCTGCCTATCCGCTAGGTGATAATGAACTAGAAATGGAAGTGCGCGGCCGCGATCAGGTTGCAGGCCTTCCTGTCACAAAAAGAATTAATTCTGTAGAAATCCGCGAATGTCTTGCAGAGCCGATCCAACAGATTATTGAAAGTGTGAAGCTGACACTTGAAAAATGTCCTCCCGAGCTTGCGGCTGACCTTGTTGAACGGGGTATGGTGCTAGCTGGAGGGGGCGCTCTTATTAAAGGTATAGACAAAGCGCTGATTAAAGAGACGGGACTGCCTGTCATTGTAGCTCCGAATCCACTTTTAGCTGTCTGTTTAGGAACAGGAAAAGCTTTAGAGTATCTTGAGAAGTTCAAAAAGCGCAAATTCATGAATGTCTAAACTGAATCAATGGATTGAGAAAACTGCCGCTCTTTGTCGCCCTGAAAAGATCCACCTATGCGATGGTTCTTTTGAGGAACACAAAAACATTTGTAATCTTCTTGTCAAAGAAGGGGTATTTTTCCCCTTAAATCCACAGTTGCGACCTCACAGTTTCTGGTGTCATTCTCATCCTGATGATGTTGCCCGCAATGAAGAGGCCACATACATCTGCTCTAAGTCCAAAGAGAATGCAGGACCGACAAACAATTGGAAAGATCCTGAAGAGATGCATGCGATTTTACAGCGTCTTTTTTCTGGATGTATGGAGGGCAGGACGCTTTATGTGATTCCTTTTAGCATGGGGCCGCTGGGTTCAGATATTGCAAAAATCGGTGTGCAAATCACCGACTCTCCTTATGTCGTTGCAAGCATGTATATCATGACAAGAATGGGAAAAAAAGTACTGGATATTCTTGGAGATCGTTTTTTTGCCCCCTGTGTCCACTCTGTTGGAGTGCCGCTTAAAAAAGGGCAGAAAGATATGCCTTGGCCATGCAGACCGGATCAAAAGTACATTGTCCATTTTCCTGAAGAAAAAACCATCTGGTCTTTTGGAAGTGGTTATGGGGGAAATGCACTGCTTGGTAAAAAATGTCTTTCGCTGCGCATTGCTTCTGTGATGGGACGAGATGAGATGTGGATGGCAGAGCATATGCTGATCATGGGAGTGACAAATCCGGCAGGTGAAAAAAAGTATTTTGCCGCTGCTTTTCCCAGTGCCTGCGGAAAGACTAATTTAGCGATGATGCGCGCTGCATTACCTGGTTGGAAAGTAGAATGTGTCGGTGATGATATTGCCTGGATGAAATTTAAAAAAGATGGCAGGCTGCATGCGATCAATCCAGAAACTGGCCTCTTTGGTGTTGCCCCAGGCACATCCTATGATTCCAATCCCAATGCGATGGAATCGATGAAAAAAAACACGATATTTACCAATGTTGCGCTGACGGCAGATAAAGATGTTTGGTGGGAAGGAATGACCAAAGAGCCCCCAAAAGAGCCGATGATCAACTGGTTGGGCCATCCATGGACAAAAGGTTCAAAAGAAAGAGCTGCCCATGCCAATTCCCGTTTTACAGCGCCAATTGCGCAGTGCCCAGTTGTTGATCCAAAGTGGCAAGATCCTGAAGGAGTGCCGATTTCAGGGATTATTTTTGGTGGCAGGCGTTCTATGACGCTCCCGCTTGTTGTCGAAGCATTTAATTGGCAGCACGGCGTTTTTTTAGGGGCTAGCATGTCCTCTGAGTTGACAGCCGCTCAAAAAGGAGAGATTGGCAAACTGCGCCATGATCCATTTGCGATGCTTCCTTTTTGCGGCTACAATATGGTCGATTTTTTTGCTCATTGGCTTGAAATGGGCCATCAAGGAGAGTACCTACCGCGTATTTTCCATGTGAACTGGTTCCAAAAATCTCCAAGTGGCGAATTTCTTTGGCCTGGGTTTGGGGAAAATATCCGTGTGATCAAATGGATGTTTGAAAGAATCTCATCCAATATTCCTGCTCGAGAAACAGCGATTGGATACGTACCAGAAAGTTTAGATATTTCAGGATTGAATATTTCTAAAGAGAATCTCAAGATGCTCTTTCATATCGATCCTCAAGCATGGATTAAAGAAGTTGAAGAGATAGAAACTTACTTCTACGTATTTGGAGAGCGCTTGCCGCATGCTTTACGGCAAGAGGTCGAAGCGCTTAAAAATCGGCTTATCTTGAATAAATCTCAATAGGTTTAAAGAAAAAGGGGATTTCCATCTGTGCCGTTTCTTGACTATCAGAGCCGTGAACAGCATTTTTCTCAATTGATTTTGCAAAATCTGCTCTAATCGTGCCGGAAGTAGCATCTTTAGGGTTTGTAGCACCCATCAGATCGCGGTTTTTTGCAACCGCATTTTTCCCTTCTAAAACAAGAATTAAAACAGGCCCTGATGTCATAAAGGCCACAAGTTCCATAAAGAAAGGCCGGTGGGCATGAACGGCATAAAACGCTTTTGCTTGCTCCTCTGAAAGGTGCATCATTTTTGCTGCTGCGACTTTAAGTCCTGATTTTTCAAAGCGGGTAACAATATCGCCGATATGGTTGCTGCCCACCGCATCTGGTTTAATAATCGAAAGAGTCCGTTCATTTGACATTTTCATTTCTCCTAATTTCTAAAGGCCTCTATTATAATAGATTCAATCAATTTTTGAAAGCTATGACTTATCCAGATTTAAAGAATGTTAAACGTATTTTAATCATTAAAATGCGCCATTTAGGCGATGTTTTATTGACATCCCCCCTATTTTCCTGCCTTCAAAAAGCGCTCCCGGAGGCTCAAATAGAGGCATTTATCTATCAAGAGGGCGCTCCCATGTTAGAAGGCCATCCGGCGATTTCCAACTTAATCCTCTATGACCGTAAATGGAAAAAACTCCCCCTTTTTAAAAAAATCTTTAAAGAGCTGCAGCTGCTTTATTCCATTGCATGCCGCCGCTATGACCTTGTCATTAATTTAACAGAAGGGGATCGTGGGGCGATTGCAGCTTGGATATCAGGGGCAAAAATCCGTGTGGGATTTGATCCAAAAGGGTCAGGATTTTTCGGAAAAAAAAAGGCATACACCCATCTTGTCAAGCATTGCCCAACCCCGCGCCATACAGTAGAAAAAAACTTAGACGCTCTACGCCGCATTGGTATTTTTCCAGAGCCTGATGAAAGGGATCTCTTTTTGCATATTCCTGATAAAGCTTTTGCCAAAATAGACAGTTTTGCACTGCAGGATTTTGTTGTGATCCATCCCACTTCACGGTGGCGCTTTAAATGTTTGCCGCTTGAAACAGTGGCTGCCGTTGCTACAGCGCTTAAACAGCAAGGGTTTGAACTGGTTTTGACAGCCGGTCCTGATCCTCAAGAAATGGCGATGGTAGAGCAGATCATACAAAAAACAGGTCAAGAGTTGGTTAATTTAGCTGGTTGCTTAAGTTTAAAAGAGCTGGCGGCTTTGATCCAAAAAAGTAGTGGGCTTATTTGCGTAGACTCGGTGGCGTTGCATATTGCCTCGGCTTTAAAAGTACCTGTGGTGGCTGCCTTTGGGCCAACATCGGAGATCAATTGGGGACCTTGGATGCACCCTTATAGCAAAGTCGTTGCAAAAGAAGTAGCTTGCCGCCCTTGCTTTATGGATGGCTGCGGGGGCAGCAAACGAAGTGATTGCCTCTATCGTTTATCTGCACAAGAAATTTTGGATGCTTTTAAAAAACTACAACCTATGGAACCATGCATTTTCAAGATTTTATCTTGAAATTACATGGTAGTTATTCAGTAACAGTAGCAGGGGCAGGTTGCGCGGCGATCTCTTTGCTCTTTTCATTGAACTCTTTAGCAACAAAGAAAACAGAATAGATCCAGGCGACAAACACAAGCGACAAGATCATTGCAACATAAGGCGAACATAGGCTTACGCTGCCCATGGTCAAAATAATGCCTTGGTAGGTCAAAGAAGAACCCGATTTACCAATGCTAGATCCAAAGCCATCAATGGCAGCTTTCCCTTTAATCCGCGATTCAGGATCAATGGCTAGGAAGGCAAGCTCTTTGGAAGCATCAAAAACAGAATATTTGCATCCTTTGCTTAGGCAATTTTGCAAAGAACCTAAGCAGACAGTCATAAAAAGCGGCGTAGCACCAAAAAGCATCATGGTAAAGCCATAGAGCGATTTTTCCAAAAACAGGAAAGAGAAAAAGCCCACTGCCATGACAACCATCACAAGTGGAGTTAAAAGGGAAACAAAAGTCCAGCCTACTCTTCTCACTACAAATGAGAACAGGATGCTGCCAATTGTCGCTACAATCCCAGTCCCAATCGTCACCTGGTTTAGATGGTTGAGTATATCAACAGGCTCAGAAAAAAACTTCTTAAGCTGCTCTTTCCAGAGGACGTCAGTAAAGTTAATCGCGATGCTATAGCCAATCACAATAAGCGAAAGACAGAGCAGGTACCTTGAACTCATAATATGCCTGACACACTCGCGCAATGAAAGCCGCTTTTTCTTGCTGTTTTTAATCACCTCTTCATGGCCATCTGTCATGGGAGCATTCTGCGGGATCACCTTTCTGTTGATCCAATAGAAAGTTCCCATAGCGCAGCTGCCAAAGAAGCTGATTAAAAGGGTGAGTTGTATCAAAGCAAGATGGAAGGTATCGTGGGAAATCTGACTGCCAGGGACAAATAGATGTGAGGTAAAGAGAATGGCAAGTCCGCCTCCCAAGATAGGCGCTAAAGTGGAGCCAATATTAAAAATTCCATAACAACGTTTAGCTTGGTGCAGGGGAGTAGTATCAT
>CAYSQP010000053.1:0-5542 GCA_964433285.1 uncultured bacterium
AATTTCAGAAACAGCCCCAAACCCAAAAAAGCCATCGCAATGAGAATGCATCCAGCTAAAATAGAGGCAACGGCTAGGCCATCATAACCATATTTCTGGACAATGGTGTAAATGAGTACGACAAAAGCGCCTGTCGGCCCAGAGACTTGGTAGCGCGATCCTCCTAAAAGGGAGATCACAAACCCTGCAATAATGGCAGTATAAAGCCCTTGCTCGGGACGCACCCCAGATGCAATGGCAAAGGCGATTGCCATGGGAAGCGCTAAAATACCAACAATGATCCCCGCTGTTAGATCTTTGATGAGGTGGGATTTTCCATATCCCTCTTGCAATACAGAAAAAAGTTCGGGCTTAAAACGCTTGAACATCGATTACCAGCTATGAAATTATTATTATCCCCACTCCCAACAATATAATAATTGCTTTATTACATGTCAACTGGACGATAATTCAAATTGGTAATAAACCATTCATTTTTAACTATTTTAAATAATTTTCGCTGCCTCAGATTTATTTATTAATTCATAAAGATTAACCACAGAGGCTTTAGAGACACAGAGTTAAGAAGGAGTTTTTTATTTTTTTCGCGAGGATACGAAAAAAATAGAACCTATGCCCTTATCAGGGCAATGGGAATATTTTCGGAGGAGAAAAATGCAAGAAGGTTCTTCTCTGTGCCAATCTTTAACTCTTCATTGCCGCAAAGCGGCAGAGCTTCGTTTTTTTCGGGTTCGCTGCCCCGAAAAAAACAAACTAATCCTCTCTCTTAACTCTGTGTCTCTAAAGCCTCTGTGGTTGCATTTATCTGTGGTTGCATTTATAGGATAAAGCCTCTATATCGGGATTAGTAAGTCCTTTTTTTTAGGAGTGTTATGTCATTTTTTAAGTCAGATCCTGTTTATCAAGCCTTTCGCCTTTTGCAAATTGCCTTTGTTGCAGCACCAATTATTGCTGGTGCGGATAAAGTTTTTATGACCAATTTCCTAGTGCCTTGGCCCATGTACTTATCCCCCATTATACGCGGCATGTTTGAGAACCATATTTATGGTTTTATGATGTTTGTCGGTGTTGTTGAGGTGATTGCCGGGGTAGGCGTTGCTGTAAAACCAAGATTTTTCTCTTATGTTGTCGCCCTTTGGCTGCTACTCATCATTCTCAATCTTTTGACAACTGGACACTACTATGATATTGCACTCAGGGACTTTGGGCTTTTACTCGGCGCACTTGCCCTTGGTAAATTGAGCGAGAAAGTGGCTTAATTTTCTTGCAAAGCTAATTGTCCACAAGCTGCCGCTATATCTTTTCCTTTGGTATAGCGGCATGTATTGGGGATTTTTGCTTTATCTAAAATAGAGCGAAAAAGTTCAATCTCTTCTTTTTCAGGTCGATTCAGACGGATCCCATCGATAGGGTTATAGGGAATCAGGTTCACAGTGCAGGGCTGCTCTTTTAATAAACGGGCCAGTTCCTGCGCATGTTCTAAAGAATCATTGATCCCCGCAAGTAGTGTATATTCATAAGTGATATCCCGTTTTGTTTTCTTTGCAAAATAGAGCATGGCAGTCAGTAGATCTTCTAGAGCATATTTGCGTGCATACGGGATAATTTTCTGGCGAATACGCTGATTGGGAGCATGCAAAGAAAGCGCTAAATTCACTTGCAGCCCTTCATCTGCAAAGCGCACAATATTTTCTACGATCCCTACTGTTGAAACGGTGATCTTTCTTTGGGAGATATTCAACCCTTTGGGGTCATTGAGTAAAAAGATCGCTTTTAAAACTGTCTCATAATTTTCAAAAGGCTCTCCCATGCCCATAAAGACTACATGGCAGACTCTTTCCTGTTTTTTGCGCAAAAATTGATCGATTTGCACCACCTGTTCTACGATCTCTTCTACGGAAAGGTTGCGCTTTAACCCTTGTTTGCCCGAAGCACAAAAAGCACAGCGCGCTGGACAGCCGACTTGCGAAGAAACGCACACAGTGCGCCTTCCAGGAGCGTAAATCAGCACCGATTCTACCATTTTGCCATCGGCAAGCTGCCAAAGAAATTTGGTTGTCTCCCCATCTGCAGAATCCACTGTTCGTACAAGTTTTAAAGCACGCAGTGTGAAGGCTAAAGAAAGCTGCTGCCGAAAAGCTTTGGAAAGGTTGGTCATTTCCTCCCAGCACACAGCCTGTTTTTGATACATCCATTCAAAAAGCTGCGTAGCGCGGAACGGTTTTTCTCCTTGTTCTACGATCCAACTTTTTATTTCAGTTTCTGTAAGACCAAATAATCCCTTCATAGGGCAAGTAGAATATCATGGGATCGGGTTTAATTGCACCCACCAGTGGAGCCGGCGCAAGATCTCCTCATACTCGCCTTCAAATTTTCCTTTATAGATACGTCCAATATCAAATTGGATCGGCCTTTCCCCTATAAATCCATAATTTTCAGCAATCCCTCGATCCTCGTCCCCTATCCCTTGGGTTTGCCTCCTTTGGATCAAAGTAAGTAGCGCATCCATGGCCTTCTGGAGACCTTCTTTGTCCTTCTGCTCTACAAACTTAAGTAAATAGATAAAAAGGGGCTCTGCTTTTTCTTGCAAAGCAAAATGGACCTTATCTAAATCGATTAAGTGCTCCTTACCACTCTGGTCTGTAATAGAGAGTTTTTTATGAATAAAATCGGTCTGATTAAGATGGATATAGACTAAGCCCGCATCTTCTCCCATCTTGTCATAGGCCAGTTTATAGGCATCAAAAAGCAAGTAAAGATTTTTCTTATGTGTTTTTACTTTGTCTGGGTGAAAAAGCGGGTCTAGCCAGGAGTGCGTCAGCCGCTTCATCCGAAAAAATTTGATGATGGTTTTTTCATCTTCGCTCATGAACGCATAGGCCTGGTAGCCTGCAGATAAAAAGTGGAACTTTTGGTTGAAAATTTCCTCTAATTGCTCTTGAGATGGCGGCGGTACTTCCCACTGTTTTTCAAAAGGCAGCGAGGCGCTCATTTTGCTCACAGAAAAACCTTGTGATTTATGGAAGGCAATCCAAAGAGGGCGGCAGATTAAAAAAAGAGCGATGAGTGCACCTATGCAAAGGCTTATTTTTTTCATCTTAATGCATCAAATGTTCGTAACACTTTTTCAACAGAAACAGCTTTTTGCCAGAAACGGTCGCGCAAACGCAAACCCTTGATATTTGGCAGCCATTTTGAAGGCAGGCAGATTTCACCTGGCGCCCATGCAGGCCTCCAGAAATGGGCAAGGCGCGCATTGCGGCAAATGGTTAAAGTGGGCACTCCAAGGCAAGATGCTAAGTGGCCAATGCCAGAATCATTTCCGATCATATAGCCTGACTCGCAAATAAAGGCAGCCAGTTCAGATAAACTGTTTAGGCAGTAGGCTTGCGGCCAGTCCTCTCTTTCATGAGGCGCTATGACAAAGCAAGGCTCATAGCCTTGATGTTCCAAATGTCTTTTAAGTTTGAAAAATTTTTCTTTGGGCCAATTTTTTGTCTGGCGCGAGCTCATTGGATGAAGAATGATGCGGCGCGGATATTTTTTTGCGATCACATCGGGGGGGATAACAATTCCATTGTCACGCACAGCGTGAGATAATTTTAGAACATCGCGGCAGAAAAGGTACAAATTTTCTGCAAAAGGTTTTCTGCCATCGAATCTCCCCTCTTCCCAAAAGCGGTAATCAGTGTTGGCAGTGGCTACAGGATTAAGCACTGTTGTCTTATCACGATGTTTATTTAAGAGAGTACTAAGCAGCTCTTGCATCCAAGGCGTGTTTTCACAAATGGCAAAAAAACAGTTAAACTGTTTTAAGTCAGGTGGGTAAGGCAAAATCGGAATATGGGGAAAAAAAGATTGTAGCTCGCCTAAAAAGCGATGGAAGAGCACCACTTTATGGCCATGGAGAAAAAGGTTGTGGGCCAGCACCATGGCAAGCAAACCATCGCCGAGGGCTAGTCCGCTAAAAACTGCCGTTTGCATAGCTTAAGGGAAGATAGCAGATAATTACTTTTGCGGCTCTTCAAAAAGATTAGCAAACACTTGATTAATCACAATGCAGTTTTCTTTCGCTTTCCTGTACATTTCCAAAACAACACCATCAAGAGCTTCTAAAGCAAGATTATATTGCTCTTTTTTATAAAAAATATCTGCAATTTCCAGTAGTCGTTCGTTCGTATTTGCATCATAGGGAGTTAACTTGGCCGCAGTCATTGCTAAACTATAAAAACCATTTTCAATACTTTTTGAAACTGCAAAATTCACAAGCCGCTGCTGCTGATAAGGGTATTTTTTTAGGATACCGATAAGAAGACAAATATCAGTCTCTGTTATTTTTGATTTTGCATAAATATGTTCTGCGATCTTGAGTTGTAGATCAACTTTTTTAAGGTATACTTGAGAAACTGCCATTTGTGCTAATGTGACACAGTCTAATTTGAGGCACTCATCCACAATTTGCACAAATAGCTGCGCATGTTCATCAGAAAGGAGATATTGTATTTTGGAAGCATCCAAAGCAGCTTCTATGAACCGACCTTCTTTAAATGCTCTTTCAGCTAAAATAAAAAAGAGCATATCGAAAGTAAATTTTATTTGACTTAAGTCATTTTGATCATAATTCTTTACAGATGCTGTAAAGTTCTCATATAAATTTCGCACGCTCTTACCATATTGCCCAACGCTTGGGAAATTGTACTTCTCTAACAAATGCTTGAGCCGACTCAATTTATCTCTAAAAAAGAGAGTTGAATAGCCATGTTTTGTGATTTCCAGATGCTTGATTTCATCGGCTAATCTACGAATTGCATCGATTTTAGGCTCAGGGCAGATACCTAAGCGCGCAAAGATGCGGAGAACGCAGCTCCAGATTCTTTGGAAAAACCCAGCTTTTGCTTCATATCCCGCAACTACGCTATCAACAACAAATGTCAAAGGCTGACTTTCATTAGCGAAATTGTAATACTTCATCTTACTGATGAGTCGTTCCAAAAACTGATAGGCACCACAAGGCTTTTGCTCAATTTGTATGATCGCACACTTCAAATGATCTATTCTTAAGTCAAAATATACAGACATAAAAAACCTGTTAATTTTTTGGAAAAATTAACATAGAGAGCTATTTAATTAATTTTTTTAGTCTGTAAATTGCCGCATGGCTTTTTTTTCAGAATGGATTTTTTTGCTCGCAAGAATTTTTTCTTGGGCACGGCGTGAACGGCGCCGTTTCTGCCGTCTTCTTTTTTCAATCAGCTGCTGGCGCTCTGTTTTGATTTTTTCTATTTTCTCTGCAAACTGATCGCATAGTTCTTGTCGTGCATAATAGCGATTAAGCTCGCGCGATCTTTCTCTTTGGCATTTAATTTCAAGTCCTGTGGGGATATGTTTAAGGTAGACACAGCTGGATGTTTTATTGATTTTTTGGCCGCCGCTGCCAGATCCTAAAATGAATTTCTCGATGAGATCCTCTTCTTTGATCCCAAGGTTCTCCATCTTCTGTTGCAAGGCCTCTTTTTTCTCTTTGCTGATCATCTCTTCAAAA
>CAYSQP010000054.1:0-5453 GCA_964433285.1 uncultured bacterium
AAGCTGACCGATCGTTCTAGCGATCCTGATAAAGAAACGTCTGTTGTTTTGATCAATAATTTAGTGATTCTTTTTTTTAATAAAATCAATCGGAAGGAAGGCCCGCGGGAGCAATGGGACCACGAAAACGTTCAATATGTGGCTTTGCAAGGGGGAAATTATATCGGTCGGCTATTAGAAGGTGAAAAATGTGGTAAAGTGAATAAAGTGAAAGTCAATGGACAGCAAATAATAGAAGTAGTCGAAGGGAAAAAAACAGTCGGTAACTGGTTTTCTAAAAGTGTTGTTTCTATTTATCAACCTGCTGATGATTTTGTGACTCCAATGGTGCCTAAGATGCCTATTGATTGGAAAAAAGAATTTTTGATCCGGGTGACTAATGAAGGAGTTGTCATTTATCCTGAACAACTTTTAGATAAAATCGGTGAAGAATCATTGATTGAAGAACCGCCGCAACAAGAAGGAGATAAAAAAGAAGATGAGCAACCAGGCGCTATAGCTCAGACATACTCTTAGGAAGCAAAAAAATCTTTCAGCTTTCCTAAAAAGCTCTTTTTTTTAGGAGAGTTGTGGCTGTTTTCTAATTCTCCAAAGGCAGATAGTAGCTGTTTCTGTTTTTCACTTAGACTCACAGGTGTTTCCACAGCAATTTTTACGAGCAGATCGCCTTTTCCCTGTCCATGCACATTAGGAGCTCCCTCGCCGCGGACACGGAAAATTTTCCCATGCTGTGTCCCTTCAGGGATATTGATGCGCGCTGTTGTGCCTTGGGGTGTGGGCATATCTTTTTTGCAGCCTAAAGCAGCCTCTGAAAAACTCAAAGGAAGTTCAATGAGCACATCATCCCCTTGCCTTTCGAAAATCTCATGTGGTTGCACGGTGATATAGACATAAAGATCACCCGCTGGCCCTCCGCCTTCTCCAGAGTCACCATATCCTGCCATGCGCAGGCGCATGCCAGAATCGATTCCTGCAGGAATTTTAATTGTGATGCGCTCTTTTTTCTTGACCCGTCCAGCGCCGTGACAGCGTGTGCACGGCCGCGTGATCGATTTGCCATAGCCCTGGCACGTAGGGCAAATAGTTGTCATGCTAAAAAAACCGCGTGTTTGATGGACTTGGCCAGCACCATGACAATGGGCACATGTTTTGATATGGCTGGGGCTTTCTACTCCGAGGCCGTGGCATAAATCACACTGGACGTAATTGTTGACTGCTGCCTCTTTTTCAACGCCGCGGATGGCCTCTTCAAAAGAGATGGTCAGATTCATTTTTTTGCTAGAGCCTGACCGTAAATTGCCTTCTCTAGAATCGGTATCAAATCCAAAGAATGAATCAAAAATCGATTCTGAGCCGCCCCCGCCCCCGCCGCCGCCGAATGCTCCCATAAATGTGCGCAGTGCTTCTTCCATAGAAGAAAATCCGTGGCCCCCGGGCCCGCCGCCCATGCCTCCTGCACCTTTTAGCGCATCAGCGCCATACTGGTCATAAATTTTGCGCTTATCATCACTGCTTAGCACTTCATAAGCTTCAGAAATTTCTTTGAATTTGCGTTCAGCCTCTTTGTCTCCTGGATTTTTGTCAGGATGGTACTTCAACGCGCTTTTACGATAAGCTTTTTTGATTTCGTCTTGTGTAGCACCACGTGCTACTCCAAGGATAGAATAATAGTCAGTCATGTTCTAAAAATATTAAGCGCCGCTCATAGGGCGGTATGGTCCCTTGACCTTTTTATATTTCAGAGCCGCTTTAGATTTTGCACGGCTTTTGACAGAAGGCTTATCGTAGAATCGGTGGGCTTTTGCAGCTTTCATGATCCCTTCTTTGTCAAGTTTTTTCTTTAAAGTTCTCAATGCTTTGTCGAGTGACTCGCCAATACGTACTTTAACACTAGGCATGTAATTTATTTTTTTCCTTCAGTTAAAAGATTCATGTAGCTGTAAGTATACCTCAAGGGACGAGAAATGATCAATTCAAAATTGTTTTATCTATAATAAAGGAGCTTCAATTCTTGGTTTTCGCACGTAGAAAACCGTTCAAAAGCTAAAGAGGCAATTAAAGCAGGGTTGAGCTGCGTAGGATAGGCAAGGAAATCGGTTTTAATTGAGCTCATATCTAGCTTTTCTTTATCGACAAGCTGCCCAGGTAAGTTGAGCTTAACACTCTGGTCTATTTTAGAGCCTATTAGGAGGTAAAACTGGCCCATTTTAGCATCTGCAAGAAAAGCAAATGTCCCGCTTTTATCTGGGAGAAATGCCAGGGGGGACTCAAACCCGTATAGGGGAATATTTAAACTATAGGATAAGCTTTTTGCCACCGTTGCCCCCACTCGTACCCCCGTGTAGGCGCCAGGGCCGATGCCGCAGGCGATATAGTTTAACTCTTTTAGCTCGATATTATTTTGGGAAAGAAGCTGCGTTAGAGTTGGTAAAAGTTCTTTAGAAAGATTGTGGGCAGGTGCAATGGTTGTATAAGCAATCAGATCTTTCTGTTTTGCAATTGCAACCAAAGCCTTTTCAGAACTTGTCTCTATGATTAAGCCTTTCACCATGTGTAAATAATACCACAGTGTGATATTTTTAAGAGCTCACTTGAAAAAGTTAAAATATTTTTAAATATAGAGGTATCAATTGGACTTTCTGGATCCTAAAGACACTGCTTCTGAGGAAGATGCTTTAGAGCAGATGTTGACAGAAACAGTGTTGGAGACAAAAAAAGACAGCACAGAGGGACCTCTCATTGAGTTTCCTCAAGAACTGTTTATTCTGCCTTTGAGCCGCCGCCCCTTTTTTCCTGGGATGGCTGCCCCCATTACGATTGAGCCTGGAGCTTATTATGAACTGCTCAAAGATGTGGCCGCCCTTGAGCACAAATGCATGGGGCTTGTTTTAACAAAAAAAGAGGATGCTAATCTTTATAAACTGGATTTTAATGATCTCTACAGTACAGGGGTCTCTGCGCGTATTTTAAGGATTATCCCCATGGACCAAGGGGGCGCCCAGGTGATTCTCAACATGGAAAAAAGGATTAAGATTGGGCAACGTGTCAGCGGCTTAAAATATTTGAAAGCTAAAGTGGACTACTATGATGATCTACCTGCGCGTAAGCTGTCTAAAGAATTAAAAGCCTACTCAATCAGCATCATAACGACGATCAAAGAGATGTTAAAACTCAACCCGCTTTTTAAAGAGGAGCTGCAGATTTTCTTAGGTCATTCTGATTTTACAGAACCGGGAAGACTAGCCGATTTTGCAGTCGCGCTAACGACGGCAACGCGAGAAGAGCTTCAAGAGGTTTTAGAAGCTTATGAATTGCAAGAGAGGATCGATAAAGCGCTTGTTTTGCTGAAAAAAGAGCTGGACTTAAGCAAGTTGCAAAATAGCATTAATCAGAAAATTGAAGCGACGATTTCTAAAACGCAACGAGAATTTTTTTTAAGAGAGCAGCTAAAAACAATCAAAAAAGAGCTGGGGCTAGAAAAAGAGGACAAAGCACATGATTTAGAAAAATTTGCAGCGCGCTTAAAACAGAGGAAGGTGCCTGAAGATGTGATGGCAGTGATCAAAGAAGAGACAGAAAAGCTCAGCGTTTTAGAAGTGCAGTCTGCAGAGTATGCTGTTTGTCGCAACTATTTGGATTGGCTAACAATCCTCCCTTGGGGCATTTATAGCGAATTAGAGCAGGAGAAAAATGCAAAATTGAAATTTGCCGAAACAGTGCTCAAAGAAGATCATCATGGTCTTGAAGATATTAAGCAGCGGATTTTGGAATTTATCGCCGTAGGAAAACTCTCAGGAGGAGTCAAAGGCAGTATTATCGCACTAGTTGGTCCCCCTGGAGTGGGAAAAACAAGCATTGGGAAAAGTATTGCGCGCGCTTTAGGACGAAAATTTTATCGTTTTTCTGTAGGCGGTATGCGCGATGAAGCGGAGATCAAAGGTCATAGGCGCACCTATATCGGCTCTATGCCTGGCAAAATTGTGCAAGCGCTTAAATTCACGCAAGCGATGAATCCCGTGATTATGCTCGATGAAGTTGACAAGATTGGAGTAAGCTACCATGGCGATCCTGCCTCTGCTTTGTTAGAAGTGCTCGATCCTGAGCAAAACAAAGACTTTTTGGACCATTACTTAGATGTGCGCTGTGATCTCTCCAATGTGCTCTTTATTTTAACAGCCAACGTACTAGATACAATCCCTGATCCGTTGCGTGACAGAATGGAGATATTGCGCCTTTCCGGTTATATCACAGAAGAAAAGATGGAGATTGCCAATCAGTATTTAATTCCCCGTAATCAAAAAGAGATGGGACTGAAGGACCAAAAGATTGTTTTTTCCAAAGAAGCACTGACGCAGATCATGAGTGGTTATGCACGTGAATCAGGTGTGCGGTCGCTAGAAAATTACATCAAAAAAATCTTGCGCAAAGTCGCCATAAAAATTGTGAGAAAAGAGGAAAAAACAGGAAAGAAAAAATTAGAAAGCTATGAGATCACCGAAGCATCACTAAAAGAGTACTTAGGCAAGCCGATCTTTACAGCTGACCGTTTTTATGAAAGGACGCCTGTAGGAGTATGTACCGGCCTTGCGTGGACGGCTTATGGCGGGGCTGTTCTTTACATAGAGACCATCAAAGTGGCGCATGAAAAAATAGAAATGAAACTCACTGGTCAAGCGGGGGATGTGATGAAAGAGTCTTCGCAGATTGCCTGGAACTATGTGCATAGTGCGCTTTCAAAGTTGACACCGGGCAAACTCTTTTTTGAAAAATCGCAAATCCATATTCACATTCCTGAAGGAGCCACACCAAAAGATGGGCCATCGGCTGGAATCACAATGGCGACAGCTTTATTTTCGCTTTTGCAATCTAAACCTGTTAAAAGTGACTTAGGGATGACAGGGGAGTTGACTTTGACCGGAAAAATTCTTCCGATTGGTGGTGTCAAAGAGAAAATGATTGCGGCTCGGCGCTCAAAATTAAAAACACTTATTTTTCCTAAGGATAATCAGCGCGATTATGATGAACTGCCCGCTTACATTAAAAAAGGGATACAGGTCCATTTTGTCGAGCATTATGAGGATGTTTTTCATGTCGCCTTTGCCAAAAGCAGATAGACCTTATCAGAAAAAGATTGTTGAGCCTGCACATCTTGAAAAAAAGATGCAGCAATTAAAACAGGCAGGCAAAACGATCGCCACTTTGAATGGCTCTTTTGATCTTTTTCATGCGGGTCATTTAGAAATTATTTATGCAGCATCTCTTCAAGCTGATCTACTTGTTATCGCACTCAATTCAGACGATTCCATTAGACAGTACAAAGGACCTTTACGGCCCTTAGTTCCTCTGCAATACCGGCTACAGCTTGTGGCGGCACTTGAAATGGTTGATTTTGTGACCTGGTTTGAGGAGACCGATCCAAGGGAAATTTTAAAAAAAATTCAGCCGCATGTACA
>CAYSQP010000055.1:0-5438 GCA_964433285.1 uncultured bacterium
TTTAAACTGCTTTTGAACAGGCTTCTGCCAGCGAGTTTCATGCGCGAGCCCATGTCCATTTTAATGCAAAACTTCATATTGAAGACTTCCCATGTCATTAGTGCAAAGGGATGATGGAAAATCATCGGCACTTTTTTAGAGAGAGCCTCATTAGTGGTGCAGCCACCGGGTTTAGTGATCAGCACCTCTGCGATACTCATCAAATCGGCAATATGTTCTGTGGCTGGGATGCCTTGGATGCGGACTTTGCTGCTGATAGGTTGTAATGCATTGACATAATGCAGCATTTTCTGGTTTTCTGGATTTACCTGATCGCCACAAATACAGATTACATGGAGAGGACTACCATTTAAAAAGTAAATGTCTTCCTCTTTTATTTCTGCAAGAATGGCCGCATATTTTTTAATGGCAAGCCCAGCATTGCCGCCCATCATAATCAAAATGACTTGTGCATCGTCTGCTATCTGGAATTGTTTACGGATTAAAGATTCTGCCTGTGTATGATTGAAGGCAGCGCGTACTGGAAAACCACTCACATGGATTTTTTCACGGGGAATGTTTTTCTCCATGATAGCACGCATCTCTGGATCCTCATAAGCAAGGGTCATGCGATAGCGCGGATAGCTTAAATCGCACGTTATTTTTTCCATGCCTTTGATAAAAAAACGGGTATCTAAATCTGTTGTGACAAAAAGCACCGGCAGATCAAGCTCCTTGGCCACATTCAAAAACATCGCATTCATAATGGGAAAGCAAGAAATGAGCATATCGGGATTTTGCTTGAGCACCTCAAGACGGATAAGCCGCTCAATATTTTCTTGCTGCATCATGATGAAAAATGGCCCGATAGAATACATCAGCTTCAACCACTCAAACTCTTCATTTTTGAGGAGCTTGTTGTAGAGCTTCTCTTGAGAAAAATCGAGCAGCATTTTTTTTAGCACGTCAGAGGATGCAAGGGTCTCTTCTAAAGTGCTTGCGACCAGAATATGGCAATGGCCGCTGGCATATTCTGCCATTGCTTTGGTCGTACTTAAATGGCCTTTCCCACCGCCGCATGTGAAAATAAGAAGAGAGGGACCGGATAAACCAGTGTGCAAAGAGGGCTGCTTTTCCTCATGGAGATCAATAACACGGTTCTTGATGGGCCAAAATTCATTGATTGTATCTGCAAAATGGCACATGCAACATAGATGGATATCTAAATGACGCAAAGCTCCATAAGCATTATTGATCTTTTGAAAACCTTTGCGGAACTTGCCAATCACAATGGCACGCTGGGTCTCGGTTAAGATGGGGAAAATAAAGCTGCTGAGCGATTTGCCCAAATGTTTGTGAAAATTTAAAAGCTCTCTTTCAAAAAAATCAAATTGCAACGCAGACGGGCCACCCTCTTCTTTTTTAGAGGCAATTTGTTTTAAATCCGCTTCGATTTGAGATAGGGTCTGTTCCCATAGATTAAGCTGTTCAATACAGCTGCAAAAACGGTTGAGATAGTCTAATTCATCGTCACTTTTTTGCAGCTCTTTTAAAAAATCTTCCAAAAACAGCTTATCTTGGACAGTCAGAGAAAAACTCTGTTCTTTGAGGATATTTTTTAAGATTTTTTGGATTTTTTTACTTAAGTCGGCCTCTTTAAGATTTTTAAATTCAGAGGGCGATTCCACACCGAGAAGCTCAAACCAAGAGTAGAGAGTGTGTTGGATACAACCGATACCCACTTCCAAAAGAAAATGGCTCTTATGGGGACTGCTTAAGTAAAGATCAAGCTGCTTTTCAAGTTCAATAGAATCATGCAAGATATCTTTGTCTTTTGCAATCCGATAGCTAAGTTGCAGGTCAAGATAGCGATAAACAAGATCTACCTCGCCGCGTCCCAGTAGTGTTTTTAAATGGGTGCACTCTTCTTCAGAGATCCAGATCTCATTCCACTCCTCTAAGAGTGCAATCGTCTCTTCAAGAAAGGTCTCATCTTGTATTGAGGAGCTGATCCAGTGGTTTAAATGTTGCGGTTCAATATGGTTTTGCGGCCATCGAAGCAGCATGAAGCATCCAAATTCAAATCAGATTCTTCTTTTATAACAGAGACTTTGCCTTTCAGAGAAGTGCCAATTCCGTTGACACTAGAAATTAAAAAATATTATATGCGGTTATAAAGGTGGAGGGAATATGGCCAAAAAAAAAGACAGAGGGAAAGAAAATTTCAAGAAACAGCAGCAGAAAAATCAAGAAGAAAAAGAGGGCAATGAACCTTTTGAAAGCTTAGAGGATCGCGAAAATAAACAGTATGAAGGCAAAGAGAAAAAAAGAAGGAGTGCATAAAGTATGGCACGTTATGGAAAAAAATCACAAGAGATGGTGCGCTCTGCAGTCAAAAGATATCAAGAAGGCACATTAAAAAGCGGCCGGTCAGGCGCAAAAGTAAAGAGCAGACAGCAAGCCATTGCAATTGGACTTTCTGAAGCGCGCAAAAAAGGGGCCAAGGTTCCTCGCAGAGCAGCTTAAAGTCATTTAACGATCAAAAGCTCCTCCCAACAAGTTGTATAGCGCTGGGAGGTACATTCTCTTTTTGATTTCCATGGTTTTTGAGTGCCTTCAGCTGCAAATTGGAGGGCATCATCTCCCCAAACTCCATTCACAGCATCTAAAAGTTGCATCGCTTTTATTTTTTTTTCTGTTTGCATGGGCTGCTCGCCAAATAGATCTCTTTGGTAGCAATTTTTAGAGACAAGTCCGCAGAGAGTAACGCCCACTTTTTTATAGGGATAATTGTCTTTGTAGATGCTTTTTAAAGCTTCTTTGGCACATTGGATAAGAAGGGGAGTATAATCTGTCGGTTCTATTAAGGAGATGCTCACCGAATTGCCATAAGCATTCTGGATAAAAGGGGAAGTGGTAAGAAATACAGAGAGAAAAGAGGCATAGGAATCTTCCCTACGCATTTTTTCTGCTGCAGAAGCAGTATAAGTTGCGAGTGCTTCGTTTAAAGATGTTAAATCAGAGATGGGTTGTGCAAATGAGCGTGAGCAGGTGAGGGTCTGTTTGGCGCATGGCACTGTTTCCAGCGATAGACAAGGGATGCCGCGTAGTTCAAGGGCTGTTTTGTATGTGGTGACAGAGAAAAGTTTCTTTAGCCAGCTATCTTCACACTTTTTAAAGGCAAGTGCTGTGCAGATACCATAGGCGCTTAAAGCTTCTTCAAGGCGCTTGCCGATGCCCCAGATATCTGAAACCGGCAAACATTTTAGTGTACCATCTACTTTTTCTTGCGTATCTAAAAGAAATATTCCTTCTGTTTTTTCCTCTTTTTTGGCCAAATCATTGGCCACTTTCGCAAGAGTTTTTGTGGGGCCAATGCCAATAGAGACAGGGATACCAGTCCATTGCAGCACTTTATTTCTAATCTCGGCTGCTTTTTTGAGCGGATCTGCAACATCAAGCAGCAAAAAAGCCTCATCGACCGAATACTCTTCCATATCATCTGTAAATTGTGCGAGCACACTCATCACTCTGTAGGACATGTCGCTATAAAGGGAGAAATTGGAAGAGAAAACTATCACCTTTTTTTCTTTAAAAAGCTGTTTGTATTTAAAAGCAGGGGTGCCCATAGGAATACCTAAAGCTTTGGCCTCTTTAGAGCGCGCAATGACACAACCATCATTATTGGAAAGGACAACAACAGGCTTGTTTGCAAGTTGGGGGTTAAATACCTTTTCGCAAGAGACAAAAAAAGCATTGCAGTCGATTAAGAAAAAAAATTTATCTGACTTTATGGATGACATAGGTGATCACACCCCAGACATGAAGTCCTACTTTTTTTTCTGTCAATCGTAGCACGCAGAATTCTCCCTCTATAAGGGTGATGACAAGACTGTTTTTTTTAGGCTGTAGCGAACGATCTACGACTAAAATATCTTGCGCTCGGATCCCTTCGTTTTGCAAGGCATCTGTACCTGCACGCACAAAAAAGGTAGCTGCTGGATGCTCGACTACAAGTGTATGCAAATCAAGCCCGCTACCTTCTATGCTATTGAACAAGATCTTATTCCATTTTCAATGAGTAGAAACGGGTAATATTTCCTTGTCGTGCTAAAATAAGCACCCGTTTTTTATTTTCAGATTCTTTGACGGCTGCACTAAAATCATCAGCATTGGCCACTTTTTTGTGGTTCACTGCCATGATCAAAAAGCCAGGCCGCATGCCAGCTACTGCTGCAGGAGAACCTGGTTTGATTTTAGTGATCACAACACCTTCTTCTCCTTTAGTGAAGGAAAGCTGTTTAGCAAGCTCAGGAGTGAGGTTATCTACTTCAAGTCCCATTTTTTGCATCGCACCATCGGTAGAAAAACTATCAGATGCAGATCCCAAAAGAATAGGGATGGTCACCATTTTCCCTTTACGGTTCACTTTTAAGACCACCTTTGAGCCTGGGGCCATCAAGGAGATATCATTTCTAAAAGAACCTAACGTTTTTACAGGGTTGCCATTATACTCTACGATAATATCGCCTTGTTGCACGCCTGCTTTATCAGCAGGAGAGTCTTTCACGACTTCAGAGACAAGTGCCCCTTCTGGTTTATCCAAATTAAAGGCATCGGCAATATCTTTATCCACAGGTTGCAATGAGACGCCTAAGAAACCTCTTGTCACAGAACCTTTATCGATAATCTGTGCCATCACATGCTTGGCCATATTGCTCGGTACGGCAAAACCAATCCCCATATAGCCGCCAGTACGGGAAACAATGGCTGTGTTAATCCCGATCACTTCGCTATCTAAGTTCAAAAGAGGGCCGCCAGAATTCCCAGGGTTAATGGCTGCATCTGTTTGAATAAAATCTTCCAAGTCGGTGATTTTTAAATTTTGACGCCCTTTTGCACTGACAACTCCAACGGTCAGCGATGCTTCAAGTTGGAAAGGACTGCCAATGGCCACAACCCATTCACCAATCTCCATTGCATCTGAATCTCCCAAAGAGACATAGGGCAGATTTTTGCCTTCAATTTTAATGATGGCAATATCTGTATGGCTATCCATGCCTACCAAAGTGGCATCCATCTCTTTTCCAGTGTTGAGGACAACCGTGATTTTGTCTGCTCCTTTAATCACATGCGCATTAGTCATGATGTAACCATCAGAGCTTACAATAAAACCAGAGCCTTGCGATAGTTGCGGTTGTTTAGGGGCTCTCCCTCTTGGGGCTGCGCCAAAAAATTTATTAAAAAATTCATCGCCAAAAAGATCGAAAGAATTTTGATAATTTTCTATAGAAGCAGCATCCTCATCCGTAGCACTGGTCACTTTAATGAAAACAACAGCAGGAATGGCTTTTTTGGCCACCGTGCTAAAAGACTTAGAGGTCTGGAGGGCAGGTACAACAGTAGCCGCTTTTTCTTTAGGATTGGCAGTAGCGGGAGTTGCAGCTGCAAGAAGGAGG
>CAYSQP010000056.1:0-5421 GCA_964433285.1 uncultured bacterium
TGGGTATGAAAGACAAAGAAATGGAAGAGATCGCTGCACTCATTTATGAGCTTTTAAAAGCAACCAAACCGGTGGCCGATCAAAAAGGCGCTCTGCGTACTAAAGCAGAAATTGAACCGCGCGTTTTAAAAAAAGTAAAAAATTCTGTACTGGAACTATTAAAAAGATTCCCTTTGTATCCAGAACTGATCATTGATTAAATAAGCAAAAATACCCATAATGAGACTTTGAGGTGGATGCTATGCAAAATGATTACGATGAAGAAGAAGAAGGTGTGCAACTTGCTGTCAAAAAAGCCCCTAATTTAGATGACAGAATCGATCATGAGCTGATTAAAGCGCGCAGAATCTTTCTGTCGCAGGCAGTAGATGACCAAAGTTCCAAAGAGATTATTCGTAAGCTCTGGTATTTGGAAATGACACAGCCTAAAAAGCCGATCCTTTTTGTCATTAATTCCCCCGGCGGCTCTGTCGATGCCGGTTTTGCGATCTGGGACACGGTGCAAATGATCTCTTCTCCAGTGACAACGCTTGTCACAGGAATCGCAGCATCGATGGGTTCAGTATTGAGCCTATGTGCAGCGCCCGGAAGACGTTTTGCAACCCCTTATGCCCGCATTATGATCCACCAGCCGCGGATTATGGGGATTATCCAGGGGCAAGCCACTGATCTAGACATTCAGGCCAAAGAGATCATCAAGACGCGCAATATGCTGGTTAATCTTTATGTGGAAAAAACAGGCAAAGATCGCAAAATAATTGAAAAAGCCATCGAACGAGATACCTGGTATTCGGCTGAAGAAGCTCTTGAATATGGCTTGCTTGATAAAATTGTGAATTCTTTTGAAGATGTTGCTTGAAATTTTCTAAATATCAATCCTCTGGCAATGATTTAATTTTAATTGAGGATTTTAAAAACTCTTTTCCACTTCATTTAGTCGCTCGTCTTTGTCATCGAAAATTTGGGATCGGATCAGATGGCCTTGTTCTATTGCAACGCCATCAGCAGGACTTTGCGATGCGCTTTTTTAATCCAGATGGCAAAGAAGCATCCCAATGCGGCAATGCTCTTCTATGCTTAGGCTCTTTTATTTCCTCTTTGGGCTATCGTGAGCCTGTTTACCACATTCATACCAAAAGCGGGCAGCGCATCGTTCGCTCTATGAACAAGCAAATGTCGGCAACGCTAGGTACTCTTTCTATTTTGCATTGGGACATTCCAATAGAAAACCAGCGCTGTTTTGTGGTTGATACGGGAGTGCCTCATGCTGTCGTTCTTCAAGAAGAGCATGATTTTTTTAAAATGGCACTCCAAATCCGCCATCATGTTCGTTTTCAACCGGAAGGCGTTAATGTTAATATGGCGCAAATCATCCAAGAAAAAAAAGTGAAAATACGCACTTTTGAACGAGGCGTTGAAGGGGAAACTTTGTCCTGTGGAACAGGCGCTGCAGCAACGGCCTTTGTTCTATCAAAGCTTTTTGGCTGGCAAGGTAAAATAGAGATGGTTTTTGCATCCAATGAGAAAATAGATGTTATCATTGCAGATGAAGTTGAAATTGTAGGAGAGCCGAAGCTTACCTTTAATGGCTTTTTTCCTTTATGAAGAACCTGCCTTTTTCTAAAAACGATTTTAAGCTTGCCAAGCAGCTCATAGAAAAAGATAAAGTAGGCACCATTCTTTTTTCTGAAGGGACCTATCAGGTAGAAATCTTTGATTTAAAAACAGTCAAAAAAACAGATTGGCCTTTTTTACAGATTGACGATACAGGCAATATCCAAGATGCATTTTGTAGTTGTAAAACAGCGGAAAAACAGGGAAGTTGTGAACATTTAGCCGCTGCCTACTTAAAAATCGTCAAAGAAAAAGAGCCGCTGCATGTGCGCTTTAGAGGATCTCTGTGGAATGTATTGTGCGAGCTTGCGAGTCGCAAGCTAGGGTATGACACTCATCTTTTGTTGCAAACAGATCAGGAAGGTTTTACGGCAAAGTCAACAACTGGTAAAGAGCTTTTCTATATCAAGAGTTTGAAAAAAGCCTCCAAGAAACGGCTTGATGATATTTTTGTTAAACGACCCTTAGAGACAGAAGAAACTTCTCTTAAATTTTCCAATCTAACGCAAGAGGAGATCGCTCTTTGGAGGCAAGGCAGGCCTAGCCATCAGCTGCGCTATGAGCTTTCTTTTTGGTCTGATCTTGCAAAATGGTGGATGGAGTTGCAAGAAGAAAAAGCAGCTTATGAAATCCAATTTTCTGAGCTGGATGAGAAGACAAGCCTACCGCATTGGATCACTCTCAATTTTCCTGAAGTGCAGGCAGGTTTTTATTTAGCAGAGACGAGTTGGCAGGAACTTATCCCTGCACTAGCAAGTGTGAAATCAGCGCTATCTGTACATGCCTTTAGCCACACAAAAATTAAAAAAATCAGATACGCCCCTAAAGAGAAAAAATTCCAGATTGAATTTGAAGAGCAGAAAAAGCAAAAACTCGATGAAGCATTAAAACAGGCTGTTGCTGTCGATGGATGGCTCTATATTCCACACGATGGATTCTATCCGAAAGAAAATGATCCGATTTTTGAAAAGGAAGAGATTCACGAGAGCCAAATAGAAAAATTTTTGAATCAGTATCTGCCATTTGTTCAACAATATCTTGTTGAATTTAAAGTTCACCCTGGACCTATTTCTGCCCGCTATTTTTTTGCCTTTGATACTTTTGCAAACTTGATCATTAGCGCTTATGTTTTTGAGCCGCAGGATCTGCAAAAGCCGACATCTGCTTACTTTGGGAATTGGCTGTTTCTTGAGGGGAAAGGATTTTTTCAATTGGAAGATCAACTTTTTTTTGCCAAAGAAAAATTGATTCCTAGAGAAAAGGTATCCCATTTTATTAATGAGCACCGAGTACTGCTCTCTGCCTATGAAGGATTTCAAACCCATGTCTCGGGAATGGAGTCCCGTTTGTCCTACCGTATTGGAAAAGAGGACGTACTAGAATTTTTTACCCATCTTGAAACTTTAGAAGAGGAAGAGGAGATTTTAGATTTTGATGAATGGACCTACGTCAAAGGCAAAGGATTTTATGCCAAAGCAGGGGCACGCACTGGCCTTATGATTCAGCCAGGTCTTAAGATTCCTCGCGAAGAGATTTCCCATTTTATCCGTACACATAAAGAAGAGTTAGAACTGATCACAGGGTTTTTTAGTCTTAAGTGTCCTTTAAAAAAGGTGGGGCTTGAGCTTTCTTTTACAGAAGAGGGCAAGGTTAAAGTATCGCCGCGCTATTTTTTTGCTCCAGGATATTCTGCTGAGAAACTAAAATTTTTTGGGGATTACACATATGTGAAAAAAGAAGGCTTTTTTACAATCCCTCAAGAACTACTTCTTCCAGATCAATATCGCAAAGAAACGGTGATTGAACCGGAGGCGGAAGCCTATTTTTTAGGCTATGAATTAGATCTTTTACATTCCAAAATTATTTCGATCGATCCTAAATTAATCCGGCCTAAATCAGCTGCTTTAAGACTGATGCAGATTCAGCGGGATGAAACCTCCAAAACAGGAGAGTGGGTTTTAACTCTTTCCTATGAGACAGAGATTGGCGCTATCGATATGCATACGATTTGGCAAGGACTTTGTGCCAATAAGCAGTATCTTTTTACAGAAGCTGGGCTGATTTTTTTAAAAGCCGCTGGATTTAATTGGTTGAAAAGAGTGGGGAAAAAACAGTGGCTGCAAAAAGGAAAGAAAGTCCGATTTAACACATTGGAATGGCTCCGTTTATCGGCTCTAGAGGAGATCAAAGGGCCTAAGGGGGATTCTAAAAGTGCGCAAGAGAGTCGAAAGATATTAGAAGATTTTCATGCCTTCAAAGCGCCTAAAGCTATGGACCTGGAAGGATTGAAAAGCGATTTGCGTGCATATCAGGTGACAGGCGTCCACTTTCTTTTTTTTCTCTACTGCTACGGACTCTCAGGGCTTTTATGCGATGAAATGGGACTTGGAAAGACCCACCAGGCCATGGCGCTCATTGCCGCTTCCAAAAACATGAAAAAAAACCAACCTGTTAAGTATCTAGTTGTCTGCCCGACATCGGTTGTCTACCATTGGGAAGAATTATGCAAGCGGTTTCTGCCTGATGTGCGAGTCCATCTTTTCCATGGCGTTATGCGTAAAAATGAACTTGTCAAAGAAGGAAATTACGATCTTTTGCTCACCACTTATGGGATTGTAAGAAGTGATTTAAAGCTGTTTTCAAGCCTCCATTTTGAAATTGCTATTTATGATGAAATTCAGATCGCAAAAAATATCCATTCCCAAACCAATAAATCGCTCAAGCAAATTCCTGCGCGTATGCGGCTAGGCCTTACAGGAACGCCGATTGAAAATCATCTTTTAGAACTCAAAGCTCTTTTTGATGTTGTCCTTCCAACCTATTTGCCGACAGAATCGCTTTTTAAAGAGCTTTTTGTTTATCCGATTGAAAAATACCAAGATGAGCAGAAACGGCAGCTGCTTGGGCGCCTCATTAAACCCTTTGTACTCAAACGAAGAAAAAAAGAGGTGCTTACTGAGCTGCCAGAAAAATTTGAAGAGATTCTGTATTGCGATCTTTCCGAAGAGCAGAAAAATCTTTATCGTTCGCTTGTGGTTGCCTACCAAGAGCCGCTACTGCAGCAGCTTAGAGATGATGAAAAGCCATCTCCTTTAATCCACATATTTGCTCTTTTTTCAAAGCTAAAGCAAGTGTGTGACCATCCTTCGCTCATTACCAAAGATATTGAAAATTATAAGCGCCACCATTCAGGGAAATGGGATCTATTTATAGAGCTTTTAGAAGAGACCCGAGATAGCGGACAGAAGCTGGTTGTTTTTTCTCAATTTCTCGATATGCTTGCGATCATGGAAAGTTATCTCACAGAAAGAGGCATCGGTTTTGCTTCCATTAAAGGATCAACTAAGGATCGCAAAGCACAAGTGGTCAAATTTAGAGATGATCCCAAATGCGAACTATTTTTAGGCTCTCTGCAGGCAGCAGGTGTGGGGATTGATCTTGTGGCTGCCTCTGTGGTGATCCATTATGATAGGTGGTGGAATCCCGCTAAAGAAAATCAGGCAACAGACCGCGTCCATCGCATTGGGCAAAACCGGGGAGTGCAAGTCTTTAAAATGGTGACAAAAAATACCATTGAGGAGCACATCCACCACCTAATTGAAAGAAAAATGGGACTGATGGAAGGGGTGATTGGATTTGATGAGCAGGATCAAATCAAGGGGCTTTCCCGCCCTGAACTCATCGAGCTCATCAAACTGATGAACGTTCCATAATAAAATCACGTGTACATATCGGATTTTTAAAAAGGGAAAAAAGAAGGCGCCATAGACAGTCGGGACTTTGCTTCGCAAGTCCCACTGCTTCAGC
>CAYSQP010000057.1:0-5381 GCA_964433285.1 uncultured bacterium
CCCATAAACTCCCATCAAAAGAAAATAAATTATCTTTCTTTATATCGGGAGAAATCTCTTCATAGTTAAAAATAAGAGGGTTGTCAGTCACTGCTTCTAATTCTTGGCTTATAATGGAAAACTGATCTAAAAAAAGATCAAGTTTAGGACCTAAAATCTGAGGCAAACAACGGATGCAATAATCATTTTGGATTCCGACTGGGTCGCGAAATGGAGAAGCGCTCATTATATTTCTAATGATGGTGGCAACAAAACTTTGCCCGCGCTGTTTTCTTACTTCTTGAATGCTGCCGCTAAAAGCACCATCGATATAGCCAATAGCGCTTAAAAAAAGCGCTTGCAGAGCAAAAATATTTTCCCACTCTTGGAGCTGTTTTAAATAGGCAATAGCAAGCATAGAGGCCATAAAAGAGGTGCCGTTTGTCAGTGCAAGGCCTTCCTTTGCACCTGGTTTAAAAGGAGCAATGCCTGCTTTCTTAAGGGCAAACCTTGCAGTTGTTTTTATCCCATCATAGGTCACCGGCACATCTTCCCCCATCATCGCCATGCCAAGCCGAGCAAAATAGGCAAGATCACCGCTTGCGCCCAAAGAGCCTGTGCAAGGGATTTCAGGGATAATTTTTGCATTAATCATGCCTACGAGTGTGGAAAAACTCTCCGGCTTGAATCCTGAAAGCCCTTTTGCAAGCGAATTGGCGCGGATAAGCATCGCGCCTAAGACAACATCAGCTCTAAGAGGTTTACCAATCCCTGCGTCATGGCTGCGAATAAGATTAAGCGATAATTGACTCGTTTCATCTGCCGATACACTGCAATCTCTTAAATCTGCAAATCCTGTTGTGATCCCATAAGCTTTGATTTTATTTTCCAGCAAAAAATCAATGAATGTGCGAGTGTAGGCCGCTTTTTGTAAGGAAGCAGATTCAATGGCAACTTTCTTATCTTTGTAGACAACATCATGAAAATCACAAAGAGAAAGAGAGCAACCTTTTCCAAGTTCAACAATGTGTAAATTTTGCATTGTCGAAAGAGTATACTCCCGCGCTTAGTTTCTATTCAAGATTGAGATAAAGCAGAGGCTACAAAGATTCTAAGCTTTACCATTCTTAAAAAGATAAAAAAGCTCAAAATAGCGAAAAATCCAATGATAAAATTCATTGAATACAGATGATAATAGGAAAAAAAGCCGACTAAAATGCCAGCCAAAGAACCGCCCAGCATCTTAGCAAAATAGAGCAAGCTAAAATTTGAGCTTGTCAAGGTAGGCAAAGAGCGAGTGGCCCCCATTTGACAAAAGGGCAGCAGAATACCGCATCCAAGCTGATAAATTGCCATTAGAATACTGATCATAAGTACGGATGGGGGAATGAAAAAAAGGCAGATTCCCGAACCTGTGCAAAGAATGATCCCTAAAAAAATAGAGCTCTGTTGTCGCAGCCGGTGGAGATAATGGGCGGCAAGGAGCGTGCCTAGAATCATCCCTCCCATAATAAGAGCAAACATGCTCCCATAAAAGTCAGCTGTTTGCTTCAGAGCTTCTATATAGATAAAAGAAGAACCTGTAACAAATGCAAAAAAACCAGACCAGATCAAAGTAATTAGACAACAAAAATAACGGAATTCCACATTTTTAATTATAATACCGTAATTGCTAAGTATATTCTTTAAATGAAAAGGTTTACGGTAGCCTTCTTTGATTGTTTCTTTAAGGCCTAAGGAGGCGCTTAGTAAAAGAGTAGCGCTGTAGCTTAGCAAAAGGATAAAACTTGCTCTCCATCCAAAAGTTTGTTGTAGAAGACCGCCAAGAGCGGGGGTAACGGCAATTGCGCAGGAGACTGCTGTGAATAAATAAGCAAGGACTTTGGTACATTCTGAGCCTTCAAATAGGTCTCTAGCGATGATTCTACCGAGTACCGTTCCACCAGATCCCCCAAAAGCTTGTAAAATTCTCCCGGTAAGAAAGTATTCTATGTTAGGAGCAAAAAGACAAACTAGGCTGCCGCATAGGTCGACAGTAATCGTGGTTAAAAAGACTGTTCTACGTCCAAAGCGGTCTGATAATGGCCCCATGAGTAGGATTGAGAAGGCAAAAGCAGCAAGATATAGACTTAAGGAAAGTTGGACATAGACTTGGCTGGTACCGAAATAAGTGACCAAAGAGGGCAAAGAAGGCAGATAAAGGTCTGTCGCAAGAACAGAAAGCATTACCATTCCCATTAAAATGGAAAGAAACCAAATGCGCACAAATGCTCCATTTAAGAGGGGACAGTATAGGTAAAACTCTTAAAATAGTCTTATAAATAAAACATCGCCCCTGAAACGGCCATATTCCATACGGTGAATTTCAGTAAATCCCTTAAATTTATAAAAAAAGATTGCAAAAACATTTTAGAATTCATACGATCTGATTCCAATTTGATTTTTTACTAAGGAGCAGTCATGAGGCGTTCTAAATTAGTTGCTCATTTGATTCTTTTTTTCATGATTCCTTCTCTAATTTTATATCCTCAAGCTCATCTTCCAGTTCAAAATGAAATAATTCAAATATCACCTCTAGATTCTTTTCTGTCCTATGACGATATGCTTAATTTAATTGATGCGATCGAAGTAGGAGAATTGGAAAAAAGGTGTAGTGAAGATGATTTAGAAAAAATTAATCATCTTTTAGCCAATTTAGCAAAACAAGGGAATCTCAGTAATGAAGAGGAAGGAGATAGTGTTTTAGAAAATGATATTCAAGAACTGCTGCATAGTGAGGATAATCCCTTTAAATTTTGTTCCTCTTTTTCTCAAAATAATTACGTTATTTTTCCTGCTGTCTTTTCTGGCCAAGGAGAGATCTTTCTTTGTAAAAGTTGGATTCAAAAAAAATGGCATCAGACGAAAAAGTTCATTAAGCATCATAAAAAAGCAATTATTATTGGTGCAGCTGTTGCTGTAGGGGCAGCTGTTGCCATTTGTGCAGTTGCAACTGCAGTCACAACATGTGCAGCAGCTGCAGGGGGAGTGGTAGCTTCTTCTGAATCATCTAAAAATGAAAAAGATAAAGCAAAAGATCAGAAAATAGCTATTTTACCTCCTCCTTCAATGCCTTATATGGATTCTGCGCCGGTTATTGTCACTAGTCATGAAACCCCCATTTTAAAAGCTGTGCTTGATGAGCATGTTTCAACTTTTAAAGAGGTAGTAGTAGAAAAGGAACTGTTGCAAGATTCAGCACTTAAAACTCCTAGTTCATTTAGCGAGCAGTTAAGAAACCTTGGGGCAGGTTTAGCTCACGAAATTCTACAAGGAGTTTCAAACTTGGTTCAAACGGTCCCACATTTATTAGAAGAGGTAAAAAATCTTGGGTCTTTAGTTTTGCCTCAATATCTTTTGCCGTCCGCTAATGGAACAGAGATAATGCCCAAAGAAAATTTTGAAAAATTAATTGCAGAAGGTCATGAAAAAATAGATGAGGTTTTTTCAACAGACCAGGTGGAATATATTTCTGCAATAAATGAAGCAAATGATAGATTTGTAATTGGTATCGTTCCATTACCTGGCACTTTATGTGAGATTTTTACTAGCAATGATAAGCTAGCAGAAGCTGGAAGAGTTTTTGATAGGGCTGGATTTACTAAGGCTGGCAGGGGTTTAATGAAACATGGCTATCGTGAAAATAGTGTATTTCAAAAACCTGTAGGCACCCCTTCAGAAATAAATGAACAAGGTCAAAAAATTTTAGAGTCGATTCTCAATCATCCAGAAAGAAAAGTAATTCACAAAAATAGTAAAAATTTTGGAGAAATTGTTGATATATGTGCTCCGAAAATCGGTGGCATCAGATATAATTCTTCGGGGGAAATGATTGGATTTTTGGAACCTTAAATATGAAAAAGTTTGAAATACTGATTTTGAGTCCTTTTCAAGAATATACTATAATAGCAGAAGTTTATTATAATGATCTTCATTTATTTACAGTTTCTTTAAAAGAAGAAAAATTGATATTGCAATTTTATTCTTGCCCCAATAAAGACTATTGGGAATTTACTTATGAAGAGTTTGTTAAGGTTCTTGAACAAGCCAAGAACAAACTTCTTGCTAAAGTTAATAAGAAAAACTCTTTTCTGCCTGAAGTTCCTGTTGATCCTAAACAAATCAATGATTTAGCACAGGAAATTTTGGATAAAATTTTAAATCATCCAGAGAAAAAAATAATCCAAGGAGAATTAAAAAGATTTGGCAAGGTCATTGATATTTATGCTCCTGGTATTGGTGGAGCACGATATAATACAGAAGGCGAATTTATTGGTTTTTTGGAGTTATAGATAGAGATGGAAAAGTTTTATATTAGTATAGCCAGTCTTCCGGATAGGGAACATCTTGTAGCTGAAATTTTTTATGAGGGGGTTCAATGGGCAGAAATTTCTCGAGAAACAGATGAGCTGATTGTGCAATTTTATTCTCATCCAAAACAAGAATGTTGGGAATTTTCCTTTGAAGAAGCACTACATGCTATCGAACAAGCAAAAAATAAGCTGGTGGGATTAAAAAGCGATGGGTCAATTTTCAATTAAAAGAATCAAAGTATGTTTTCATTTTTTCTACATTGGCCGCCATCTCTTCAGCGCTAATAGGCCTTTGAGTATTGGCAATCACCATCCGCATCATGAATTTAAAGGCAGAATCATCACCAGCCTGCCGCGGAATATAATGGAAATGCACATGAGGGACAGTCTGCCCCACTTCATGGCCATTTTTTTGCAAAAGTAGATAGGAAGAAGTGGTAAAGACCTCTTCTGCCGCTAAATTGACTTTTTTAATGACTTGGTAGATTCGGGCTGCTTCTTCCTCTGTCAGCATTTCAAAGCGCTCTACATGCCTTTTAGGAATAATCAGACAATGCCCAGGAAAAATTGGCTTATGGGTATACAGCGCCATCACAAGATCATCTTCATAAAAAGTTTGCGCATGTAATACTTCAGGATCGCAAAAGGCACAGTAGGATTGATCAGCCCGCAAAGAGCCACTTAGAAGAAAAACAAATCCAACTAATAGAAAAAATCGTTTCATCTTAAAATAGATTAGGCATGCCTGGCATTGAGAGATTTTTCTCGGGGCTTTCTGCATCGATCTTTTTGCTGGCTTCATTATAGGCAGCTTTGATCAGATCTTCTAAAGCTTCGATATCATTGGGGTCGACGCAAGCAGGTTTAATCTTCAGATCTTTCAGCTCATGCTCTCCATTTAATACGAGTGTGACGAGTCTGTTGCCGGCAGTTCCGGTGACTTCAAGAGCGCGCATCTCTTCTTGAATTTTTGCGTATTGCGATTCGAATTGCTTAGCTTGTTTTTTGAGTTTTGAAAATCCGCTTCCCATAAGTTATAAGTCCTTTTTT
>CAYSQP010000058.1:0-5380 GCA_964433285.1 uncultured bacterium
CTGCATTAACAGGCGCGTCATAGACTAAAAAATGGCAATCGTCAGCAAAGGCAAGCTCATGAAGCTTTACTATGTTGGGATGGTCCAGCTTAGCCATTTGGGCTACCTTTTTCTTCAGCTGCTCTAACCAGTCTTTATTCGCACATTGCTCATCAGTGAGCAATTTGAGCCAATACTTTTTTTTCAAAAATTGGTGCTGTGCCAAATAAGAAAGGGGTTGCGTCGATAATTTTGCTAAAATTGTATAATCTCCAAGAGATGTAAGCGGCAGCTTTTGATCTTGTATCATCGGATCTCCAAGTTATAAACTTTGCAATGCTTTTAAAATGTCCTCTTTTTTTGAAAGCGGCGCCTCGCAATGGTCCTGTCTGCAAATATAAACAGCCGTTTGTCCATTGACAAGGGGCTGCTTTGAAAGAGTAGGAAGAAGTTGCATCAGTAGCTGATCGTCCTGTTTTTTCCAAATGAGTGCAGCATGCGGAGCAAAATAAGACGATAGCTGCTGTTTAATCTCAGCCTCCAAGCTATTTTTCTCATCTAGAGCAATCACCACAAGCGGACTTGTGGTATCTAAGTAGCGCTGCAAACTAATTAAATGGTAGCAGGCTCCGGGAGGAAATGTCTCTATGTAATTTTTGGCCGCTTTTAAAATATCTTCAGCCTGACGTAAGTATTTTTCTTGCTGTGTTAACTGGTATAACCGCAAAAGGTTTTCCGTGTGGACAGCATTTCCAGATGGCTCGGCCCCATCATAAAATTCACATCTTCGCATCAAGAGCGAAGGGTCCTGTTCAATCTGATAATAGGCCCCGCCGGCCGATTTAAATTCTTTTTCCAAGACACTGGCAAGTTCCAAAGCCCATTCTAAATACTGGGTGCCTGCGCCTGTTTCAAAGAGAGTGAGCAACGCTTTAATTAAAAACGCATAATCGTCCAAGATGGCGGGAAATTTTGCTTCGCCATCGCGGTAGCGTCTAAGCAGCCGCCCCTCTTTCCACAGATTTTTTTTAATAAACTGAGCGCTTTTAGTGGCAGCTTCCAAATAACGCGCCTCTTTCAATGCAAAAGCTGCTTTTGCAAAGGCATCAATCATAAGACCATTCCAAGAGGTGATAATCTTATCATCTTTAAATGGCTTTTGCCGTTTACTACGCGCTTCAAACATTTTCTGATTCAATTCTTCAATCTTTCTTTCTAAAACATCATGGGGAACTTTAAGTAGCTCTGCGATTTCTTTGATTGGCACTGGGATATATAGGACATTGCGGCCTTCAAAATTGCCCTCCGGTGTCACGCCATAGAACTGACAAAAGATTTTCCCATCAGGGGCAGGCAAAACAGCTTCCACTTCTTGCACTGTCCACGTATAATAGCGCCCTTCATGCCCTTCAGAATCGGCATCTTCGCCTGAATAAAACCCTCCTTCAGGATGTGACATATCGCGTAGAATGTATTGGAGAGTTTTAGTCAGTACAGAAGCAAATTCCTGTTTTTGAGTGAATTTCCAAGCTTGGATATAGGCATCGGAAAGAAGCGCATTGTCATAGAGCATCTTTTCAAAATGGGGAATCTGCCATCTTTCATCAATGCTATAACGGGAAAAACCGCCGCCTAATTGATCAAAGATGCCACCACGTGCCATCATCATCAGTGTCAGTTCGACATAAAAAAGGGCGCGGCTATCTTTTTTTGCTTTGGAATATTGCAACAAAAAATTGGTCTGATATCCCAAAGGAAATTTAGGTTCGCCTTTAATCCCTCCATAAACAGGATCAGCAATTTCAAAAAAAAGTTGCGTCGCGTTTTGAATCTGTTCTTCGGTAGGGAGCTCTTCCCCGGCAAATTTGGCTGCTTTTTTAAATAGATCAACAATTTTATCAGCCTGTGAAACAAGCAGCGCACGTTCCTCGCTTTTCCAGAGTGTCCCAATCTGCTTTGTGAATTGATCGATGCCAATAAATCCCCGATTGGATTTTGGAGGAAGATAGGTCACAGCGAAAAAAGGTTTAAGGTCAGGGGTTAAAATCACATTCAAAGGCCAGCCGCCTGCAGAAGACATAATCGCTTGAGCAAACTCCATGTAGATGCTATCGACTTCAGGGAGCTCTTCGCGATCCACTTTTACATTGATAAAAGTATCATTCATTAGATGAGCGATTTCAGGATTTTCAAACGATTCCCGTTCCATCACATGGCACCAGTGGCAAGTGGCATAACCAATCGAAAGAAAGATCGGCTTATCCTCTTTTTTAGCCCGCTGGAAAGCTTCCTCGCCCCAGGGATACCAATCGACAGGGTTATGGGCATGCTGCTGCAAATAGGGCGACTTTTCATGAATAAGATGGTTCGGCTGCGGCAGCGCGCTCATAATACTCCTATTAACTTTGCAAAGTACCACGCTAAAAAAATCACAGCGGTACCGCAAAGCGCCCAGAGCAGATTCGGAAGCCATTTGACGCCTCCGCCTAGGCTTCCTCGCACCTCTAAAGTTCCGATGCCATAGGCAAATTCATGTTTTTCACTCTGCATTTTAAAAGCGGATGGATTCTCACGGATAATCCGCTCAGAATCAAAGCCTAAAAAATTGGCATACTGCTTAATAAAGCCAAGTGCATAGACACCAGAAATAAATTCATTGATCCGGCCCTCTTCGATCGCTTCTAAATAGCCGCAGCGGATCGATGTGGAATTTTCAACTTCTTTAAGGGTCAAGTTCATCTCTTTGCGTTTTGCCTTGAACATCTGTCCAATCTGTTTCATCTCATCGCTCATAATCCTCCAAAACTATTTTTACCCCGATCCCCTACAATATCGTAGAGAACAAAAAACTGCCAATAAAACTTAAATTGTGGCAGACTAAATCCCCATGTCTGAATCAGATAATAGTCCTACGTTTGTTAAAATGGTCGATTTAAAATTAGCAGATAAATTAAAAGACGATCTGCTCGGCCAGGGGTTTGAGCTAACCACGCCACCCTACACAGTTTTTTCTGCGAAAAAAAAGGGAATTTCCTGCACCCTTTATACATCAGGCAAATTAACTGTACAAGGCAAAGACAAGGCCGAGTTTATTTCATTTTATTTAGAACCCGAAATCTTTCAAGACCTCTCTTTTACCTACCCGGAAACTAAAGTTGATATGACAGAACATATTGGCATTGATGAGGCGGGAAAAGGCGATTTTTTTGGCCCTCTTTGTGTTGCAGGTGTTTGCGCAGGCGGTGAAACGCTTAAGCGGCTGCTTGACCTTGGAGTGCGTGATAGTAAAAAGCTATCTGATTCCACTATTCTCAAGTTAGCGACACGCATCAAAAGCACAGCTCCCCATCATGTCGTCCGTATTTTCCCTAAGAAATACAATGAAATGTACCAAAGTTTTAAGGATCTTAACAAGCTGCTTGCCTGGGGCCATGCGGCTGCCATTGAGGAGCTTGTTAAAACTACAGAATGCAAAAAGGTTATCATTGACCAGTTTGCATCAGAATATGTTGTGGAAAATGCGCTCAAGAAAAAGTTTCTAGAAATAGACCTTACACAGCGCCATCGTGGTGAGGAGGATCCAGTTGTGGCGGCAGCTTCGATCTTAGCCCGCGCTGCCTTTTTAGAGGGGATGGATAGACTGAGCCAGATGGCCGGATTCCCTTTGCCGAAGGGGGCATCCCAACAAGTGATCGATGCAGGCAAGAAGCTTGTCGCTGCTCAAGGTAAAGAAGTGCTGGAAAATTTCGTGAAACTACACTTTAAGACTTTGGATAAAGTCTTAGAAGAATGAAATGCAATCCTCCCTCTTAACTCTGTGCCTCTGTGGTTGCATCTCTATTATTTATTCAATTTGAATGAGTTAATAAAGAAATTGTAACCACCCTCGTCATAGTTTTGCACTTCGCACTCCATAGCCATTAAATAGAGATTGTTTTTCACCATAATTGCACGGCCTTTGAAGTAGACAGCTCCTGTACGGATGAAAAAATCAAGCGCTTCATAGCCATTGAAGAGAATCAAGTCAGCATAGAGCAGCTGATTTCCTGGGTTATTAGACAAAATGCCATTCAAAAATCCCTCTAAACTCACCTGCGCAAAAGATTGATCTACAAATTCAGGATACTGCGCAATCAAAAGCATATAGACGCTTTTTTTGTCCTTTGTCGAAATATACGCATCATACTGCAAATCATAACCCTCTTTGGGCATTGTCATTTTTTCTGCAATATGCTCAGGGGCAACAGGAAACTTGAGAGTGCATTTGCCCACAACAGAATGGAAATCTTGCCAAATGCTATTGAGTGTGTCATGGGAAGAAGGAGCCTTCGGTTGGCTTTTTGCTTCTGCCATTGCGGGGGTAAAATAGCTTGTCAACACCACCGCCGATGCAATTAGTACCTTTTTAATATCTAACATATTTCCCCCTAGGAGCGTTATTTATAAATTATATTAACTATGTAAGAGGCCAGCCAAACCACAATTCCAATCATAAAGAAAGGAATCAGCACATTAAATAGTCCTTTCCAAGCTGAAAATCCCTGTACTTGCGCAAGTCCTTTAATCAAAATAATAAACGACCAGATCGAAAGAACTGTCTGTAATAAAAAGATAAAGGCCACAAAATAGACAAGGCCCCCTTCGAAAGGGGTCTGCCCAAATGTATTCATAAATACAGCCCGCTTAAAAAAGCCTACTAAAATCAGCCACAGCAGGATATTGATTACATTAGGGACATTGGCCCAGGTCATACTTGCTCTTATTGCAAGATAGCTTCCCTTTCCCCCAATCCATTTGCCTGTCCAGCGCAATAAAAAAGCGCCCACACTTAAACTGAGCATCCCTAAAAAAGGAGCTAGAATCAGCGCTACAACCATGATTCCTGTCAGGGAAAAATCTTGGCCCAAAGAGAGGTTTTGCATCATCTGCATCAGCAGGTTAAAGCCGTAAACCGAAGCAAGAATTACAAAATAGTACTGAGGATTGAAATTCACAATTTTCTGAATGGTTTCTCGTGGCCTTACCCAGATCGCTGTCCAAGGATTAATATCTAATTTCTGAGCCATAGAATTACCTCTTTCTCTAAAGTCAATTCTATTATTAATTAGTTTAATCTAGCAAGGAATTTAAAATAAAAATTAATTAATCTTGCTCTTCTTCGATAATTATAATATCAAGATCCTCTTCCTCTTCTTCTTCGACTTCAACGATCTCCGTTTGAGGAGGTTGGGAAGGAACTGGAATGGTGAGAAACAAAGGGATAAATAGCATGTCACAGAATATCATCGAGTTAAGAATTAATTGAAAGTTAAAAAAATAATTTGTTATAATAAAGTTAAAAGAGGGATAATTATGGAAAATAATAAAGAGAAACTACCAGAAGACCTTCAAAAACACATGA
>CAYSQP010000059.1:0-5365 GCA_964433285.1 uncultured bacterium
CTGTTTGCACACGTTCAGGAATGTATTTCATCTGGGCGCTACTTTTTTGCAAACATTTCTCAAGCGATTGATCAGATTTTTTAAGCAGTCTGACCACAATTAAAGTAAAACACATATCAGTAGGGGTCTGTTTCTCAAGAGAAATCATCACTTGTGGAAGGTCAGACAGAGACCTGATTTCCTGGCTTAAAAGAAGAATATTTTTCATGATCTCTTCTTCATTGCGGATCATGAATACAGAAGGGATCAGCTTTTCAATCCGTTTTTTTAGCTCCTCTTCGAGTTCGACTTGCAGTTTATGGATTTCAGTTTGTGAAAAACTTAAGCCATCTTTTTTTTCTAATTCAACATAGAGAAGTCGAATGGGATCTTTATACCCTTGATAGGTATAAAAAGAATCTTTCACTAGATGGACGCTTTCAACAAATTTAAGCGCTGCAGCTAAAATATGGGTCTCTTCGAAAGTTTCATATTTATCAAAAAGGGTGACACCGATTGCAAGACCAAGCACAGGTTTTGAACCAAAAGGAAATCGAAGTTGCGTGCGCATAAAGCGCAACTCAAGATGTCTTTTCTCTGGGAATAAATTAAGTGCTCTTGAAAGCCTTTTGTGCATGAGATGATGCGACGCAATCAATCGAGTGATATGACGATGGGGTCTAAAATCTCTAAATTCTTTATTAGAAAGAGCCAAAAACCGGCCCATATCAGTAAAAATATCTTCGCTAAATTCAGTGGGCCTTTTTTTAATGAGGCGGACTAGCTCTTGATGGATGGAGGTTCCTTTGTGGTCATAAGAAAGCACTTTTGTATCCAAAATATATTCGGCATAGGTAGAGGAAGTCATAGCAAGCGCCACTTCTTTTGCAAGAATCGGAAGATTATTTTGGATTTCATTTAAATCACGCCCATCTTCAATCATGATTTTTAACTCAGAAACAAAAAACAGTTCGCATCCAAGTTCTCGTAAATGGCAATACATGTTCTGAAAAGATAGGATCTGGATTTCCTTCTCGGGAATAAGCCATTTTTTGATGAGGTAGAGCAAAATATTCTCTGTCTTCACATCTTTAGAGGGTTTGCAAAAAAGATGGAGAATCAGAGTATCAGGTGTGCTGCTGAGTTCATTCCATTGAACAAGTGGTAAACTTGTGTCCAGCCATTTACGCACTTCACTTTTATCTTTCAGCAAAAATTCTTTACAAAAAATTTTGGCCAGTACTTTTTTCATGAGCAGCAGATGCTCAGAAAGCGCTTTGGACTTCACCGGGTGAGGAAAATAGGGCTGGACATCGAAGCAGAAAAACTCCGTGTCTTCTTCATTTAGAGAAGGATGTTCAACATCTAACGCTGTTTCTAACAAGCGCACACCTAAAGCAAGTTCTGATGAATTTAAAATATGCCAGCAAATTTTTCAAAGATTTTTACTGGAAAAAAAAATTCTTCGCATCTACACTTGATGATCAAATGATTATTTTCCGTCTTGTTTTCTGCTGTTTTGTATTACTATGCTGCATTGGATGTCAGCAGTCAGAATCCTCTCGTTTAGAGACGCAGTCCAGTAAAATGCTCTGTTTGAGTTTACCCAACGACGTGGACTCGCTCGATCCACGGCAAGTGATTAGCTACCCCACTGTATTTCCAATCAAAATGCTCTTTGAAGGCTTAATGTGTATTGGCCCTGATGGAACTGTCAAACATGCTATTGCTAGAGCGCATGAAATTTCAGAAAATCAAAGAGTATACACCTTTTATTTACGCTCCTCCAAGTGGTCCAATGGGGATGAAATCACTGCTTTTGATTTTGAATATGCTTGGAAAACACTTCTTGATCCCAAAATCGACTCAAAAGGCAAGCATAATTTCTATGCCATCAAAAATGCCGAAGCAATTGTCCATGGCAAACTTCCCCTTGATGCTTTGGGCGTTAAAGCAGTCGATTCCAAGACACTTATTGTAGAGCTGGAACATCCTGCTGCCTATTTTTTAGAAGTTGTTGCGACTTCTTCTTTTTTCCCTGTTAATGCACGCATGGATAAACAATTTCCTGCCTGGGGCAGAAAAGGGGACAAAGAGCTTGTTTGTAATGGGCCTTTCACCCTCCAGAGTCGAAAATGGGATGACGAAATGATATTTGTGAAAAACCCTGATTATTGGGATGCGGAACATGTCCATCTGCCTGGTATTAAAATCTACATCATTAAAGATGCAAGCACAATGCTAAGCATGTTTGAGAAAAATGAGTTAGACTGGGCAGGAAAACCTCTTTCTCGACTTCCTTTAGATGCGATCCCCCATTTGAAACAGCAGGGAAAAATCATCCAATTTCCATGTGCTGGTTTAGACTGGTATTTTTTTAATGTGCGCTCTTTTCCCTTCAGCAACAAAAAGATGCGCCAAGCTTTCACCTACGCCATCAATCGAAAAGCCATTACAGACCATATCCTTCAAGAAGGAGAGACGCCAGCACTGGCCATTTTACCTGGAAGTCTAGCCACACAAAGCCAACCTTTTTTTGCTGATAATAATGTAAAATTAGCCGTTAAATTATTTAACGAAGGTCTTCAGGAACTGGGAGTTGAGAAAAAAGATTTTCCAGCTATTGTCGTGCATTATTCAAACTCACGCCAGATCTGGCAGAGAGTGTCTGAGGCTTTGCAGCAGCAGTGGCAGCAAGCTTTTGGTATTTCGATTAAATTGCAACAGCAAGATAGCAAAGCACATTATAACACACTTTCCAAAGGCGATTTCCAAATTGGCAGTATGGGTTGGCTTTCCTGGCTGCATGATCCGATTTACATCATGCAAACTTTCCGTTTTGCGTCAGATAGTGTTAATTTTTCAAAGTGGGAGCATCCTGAATATCAGCGGCTCATTGCAGCCACAGAAGAAGAGTTGGATCCAGTTAAAAGAAGACAGCTTTTCAACGCTGCAGAAAGAATCTTAACCGATGAATTTCCAGTGGCCCCTGTGAATTACATGACCGTGGCCTATGCAAAAAATCCCCATTTAAAAAATGTCTACGTGTCAGAGCTTTTTGAAGTTGATTTCAGATGGGCCTATTTTGAAGAAGATTGAACTTCAAATGGCAGCTTAGTGCGTTTGCGATGGTGGATATACCAAGCGCCAAAACAGATGGCTGCTAGAATCCAGATGATTATTCTAGGAAATACAAATACGGGATATGGAATCTGATTAGGATGACCAAAACGGCTACCTGGTGGCCAAAAAATAAAATCAGGTGCCCCACGGATATTATCCTCGGGCACAAATCCAAAATCACGGCTATCTGAGCTGTTGGCATAATTATCGCCCAAAGCTAAATAAGATTTTTCTGGGATTTTTAGCCCATATTTTCTGATTTTCTCGCTATCTGGTTCCCCTTCATCCAAAAAAGGCTTCTGTGAAGTAGTTTCTCGTTGGATAAAATCTGTAAGCACTGGATCGTTTTTTAACAACAATGGCGCCCCCATCACATAGAGATCTCCCTTGCGAAAATAGCCATAGCGAGAAGTGATCAAAAGCTCTCCACTAAAATCGGAAAAATAGCGCGGCTCAAAAGCGATTCCAAAATTAAAAAAATAGTGCACCCTTTCAAGACTAAATTGATACAGCGGATGATCGCTAGGCAGCTCCTTTGCAAGACCATCAAATACAAGCTCATAAGCTTTCCCATAGAAAAACTCATAAGTTCCATCCGGCACATTAGAAAAAAGAGAAGGAGGGCTGCCTAATATGACGCCATTTTTCACTTGAAAACGTGAAGTGTAAAGATGGGAAAACAGCCGTTTTAAAAGAGGCTCATCTAAAGGAATAAATGAGCTGCTCAGCTTAAAGCTTGGCTTTAGGCGCCCATAAATATCTTTGCTTAGTTTCAATGACTTTAAGGATGGATGGTGCTTAAGTTCTAGATAGGCGATTGCATCTTGAGCAGGAACCTGCTCTTTATTGTAAAAAGTTTTCACTTGTTCTTTGGTCAAAAGCCGCACTGTTGCATAATTTTTTATTCCCCAAAGATCCCCATAATCCTCAACGTTGTAAGAGCTAGGCGTCGTGGCAGGATGAGGTACCATTTCGCCGACAAAACGGGAGTCATCCAGCATCCGCAGTCGCGCAAGCGGCTGGTTCATCTGGTAAATCGTGGCGCTGCGGTAAAGAGTCCCTGTAGGAAGCGCAAGCGGATCAGAAAGTGCCATATGGCCATCAAAATAGATAAACGGAACATGGTCAATCTGTGATAATCTCTCTGGCTGAAGTTCAGCAAAAAGAGTGCGGCCTTCCTTATCGATCCCATACACATTGCCTCCATAAAAATAGAGAATATCCCCTGCTTTTCCCATGAGGCGTTTGACAAACTGTTTTTTCCCTGGAAATAGATAAAAATAGCGTGTATCTGGATCGCGCACATCCATGTTTTCAACAGTAAATACAAAGGTTCCAGCACGTTTTAAAAGGTCAGGATTAAAATAGAAATGGCCTGGCATGAAAGGAAAATTGATTCCAAAGTCAGTTTTCGACACGACAAGCCGATCTTTTTCCTTGAATGTAGGACGCATTGATCCAGAAGGGATCTCATAGAGCTCAAACCAACTCTGACGAATAAGGAGCGCCACGATAAGAGCAAATCCTAAAGCCAAAATAAGATCTCTAATACTTTCAAAAGTCCCTTTTTTCAAAGAAGTTCGGCAAAACCTTTCACATTTTTTTGCTTCATCGGAGGCTTTTTCCCGTTTTTTTTCCATGACAGCGTACTGCAACGCATCAAGCGTTGTCGCAATTTCCTTGACTTCACTAGGAGAAAGCTTGCGTGCTTTGCGTTTAAAAAGCGTACGTGTATGAAATAAAATTTTTTTAGATTTTCTTAAAAAATAGTTCTTCATATGTTGAAAAGATTCGCTCTATTTTCTACAATTTTCTCTTTTAAGAAAACAATTATGAAATCTGAAGATTTACTCATTGGCGCCCATACCTCAATGGCAGGCGGGGTCTATAAAGCCCTTCTCCAAGGAAAAGAGATCGGAGCGACCACGATCCAACTTTTTACTAGTAATCAGAGGCAATGGAAAGGCCATCACTTCACAAAAGAAGAAATTGATCTTTGGAATGCAACTCTCAAAGAAACTGGCTTAAAAAGCATCATGAGCCACGATAGCTACTTGATCAACTTAGGCTCCCATGACAAAGAGCTGCTCCATAAAAGCCAGGAAACCTTTAAAGAAGAGATCCACCGCTGTCATCAGCTTAGTATCAGTTTTTTGAATTTCCATCCCGGCACTGCGACGGGCAGTACAGAAGAAGAATGTTTAAATCAAATTGTAGAGAGTTTAAAAAAAATTGTGCCTTTATGTGAAAAAGGACCCACGCG